>CAMLMY010000007.1 GCA_946481345.1 uncultured Gilliamella sp.
GCCGCAAGGTGTGTGAGTTCAAGTCTCTCCACCCGCACCATTTAATCTTAATATTAATCCTTTATTGGGGTATAGCCAAGCGGTAAGGCAGCGGGTTTTGATCCCGCCATGCCCAGGTTCGAATCCTGGTACCCCAGCCATTCCATTCTGCGTAATTTTTTAAGATGCTTTAGTCCGTTTAATTTTTTAGGTTTATACCTCTTTATTGATTATTTATACGGGTGTGGCGAAATTGGTAGATGCCCAGATTTAAGTTCTGGCGCCGCAAGGTTGTGAGTTCAAGCCTCTTCATCCGTACCATTTAATCTTAATAATTATCTTTTATTGGGGTATAGCCAAGCGGTAAGGCAGCGGATTCTGATTCCGCCATTCCAAGGTTCGAATCCTTGTACCCCAGCCATAAATATGCATTCCTTTCTTATATTTGGTCAACTCTTTCACAATATTATTTGAGTCCATAAATAGCATTAATTCATATTTTTTTGTAACTATTTAGTTGCTCTAACAGATACATTGATTTGATATTGATTATCCTTGTTCTTCTCCTTTTAAATGCAATTTATATTTATGAACATTTATTACTAATGTATGGTTAATAATATAAATTATGATTACCTAATTCCATTTAGTCAAAAAGCTTGTATTAACTTAATCGTTACAGTGTTGGGTTAAGATAACTAAACTAAAAATAGTTGTATAAAGTCTATGTTTATCTACTTTGAAATTAAAAACACCTTGAACATTGTTAGTTTAATTCCAATAGTCGATAAAACATAATTTTCTTGGTAATGTTGAATTTTTTGACCATAAAGTGATGTCTTTCATTTATGGTGAAATAAAATACCAATAGGATGTAGAATGCTATCAGATACTCAATAATGAAAAAATTAAAGATCGAAAAATGGTAATCTCAAAATAAATTTAGGTTCAATTAGTGTGAAATCTAAGCGTTAGAAAAGAATAATTAAAAGTCTTTGTTCCGACACAAGTAAAAAATTAGCTCAAATTCCTATAGAATTTATGATTGATTAGATAAAATCTATTTGTCGTTATTATAGAACTTTTATATCGCAATTTTTCTATAATTATTTAACAGAAGTACTATATTAATTATCAAGTCAGAATAAATTAGTAACCTAGTGGAAAAATGTTAGAAGCGTATAAAACCAAAATATAGTATAAGTAATCAAATAATATGACACAAATCAAATATAGAAAAGTATTAAGTAATCAGCATTATTTTCATATTGATTTATGTGTTTCTAATAAGTAATTTATATGTAGATAGTATATAAATTGCCAATAAAACAGAGATTTTTAAAATTAATCATTATCCACGATAGAACGTGAATAATGAATATATTATAAAAAAGCTCATACCTAGATTTAAAAACTGTCTGTCGTTTTATATCCTCCACCACCTGACGATGAACTTGATGAGTAACTACCGCGACTTGATGATGAACTACTACTGGATGAAGAACTACTACGGTATGAAGACCCCCAAGAAGATGATTTTGATGAATAGCTCAATAATGATCCGATACTGCTTTGATGTACCGAAGTTCTTCTTTCGATTTTTATTCGTACTCTATAGCTAAGTAGTGTCTCAACAATGGTAATTGGAAAAACATCATTGTTTAATAATTTATTTAATAGTTCATTCAGATTATACGAAGATATCCTATATTCATATAAAAAACTGGAAATATTGTATTCCTTAAAAAGATCAAGTGTTTCATTAAAACGCTCATAGGTTTTCATTAAATCTGAAGTTGTATTACGAAGATGAACAATATGATTCTCAGATTGCTTTATCTGTTTCTCTATTTCATAGAGCTTTTTAAGTAATATATCATCTCCTTTAGTTTTTGTTTGTAAGGTTAGCTGCTGAAGTCTATCAAAAGACTTATGTTTTAAAAACTCAGCAAGTTGCAAAGAGAGTCTTTTAAACTCGAGGCTTTTTCCTGTTTGTGTTTCATTTAAAACATTATAATTTTCTTGCTTTTCTCGCTCTAGATTCGCTAAATCCTGCTCAATTTCTGCTAATTCAACTCTTATCGCTGGTATTTTCAAAACAGTTTCAACACTATGTTCTTTCTGTTCTTTTTGTTTTAATGCTAATTCATAAGATCTTGTTTGATTTTCGTAACGTGATTTTGATTCATTTAGTAATGAATTGATTAATTTGTAATTTTTGTAATTTTGAGAAAAATTAACAAATCTTGCTAACCATGCATCTAGGTTTTTTAAGATCCAAAAAGCTTTGTAATTATTTTCACCATAGTTTCGCTTAATTAAATAATTAAAATACCTATTTTCGTTATATTGAACAAGTTTTTCTGAAAACTCGCTTTGAGAAGCTTCAAAGTTTTCAGTTTCTTTATCAAAGCGTTCTTTTTCGATAGTAAAGCGATCAAATAGCGATAGATAATCGGGATCTTTCTCAAGTTGTAGCGTTTTTTCGGTTGTAAGTTCATCTAATCTTATCAAAATTTCTGTTAATTTTATCTGCTGCTTATCAATTTTTTTGTCTAAACTGTAAGATTTGCTTTTTAATTGCTTTAAAACATTTTGTAACTGGTCAATAATTTTTTGTATTTTAATATCGTTATTTTCAGGTGATTCTAATAAATAGATAGTCGCAATTTTATTATAAATATTTGCTTGTTGAGTCTTTAAATCAAGTAATTTTTCATGTGTATCATGTAATTCTTGATTGGCTGAGTCCAAAGAAGCCTTAGTTGTACGAGCTTTTTGATTAATGGTGCTTTCAATTGTTCTTGTCTGCATGGTTTACCACTCTAAAATCCTGCCTGATTTAACTGAATTTGGACAGTTAAACGTTAAACGTCCTTTTGGTTTAGCACAAAGTTTATTATTATCAATATGCCCATCATTTATTTTATCCTCTTTAACGGCATTAAATGCTTTTAAGGTAACTTGTTGACCAAACATCTCTACTAATTTGGTTTCACCGGTTTCGATGCTTTTTACCCATATTGATGTTGGCTTACCGGTTGATGTTAATGCTTGGACAATTAAATACCAAGATTTACCATTAGTATTCTCATGTGTGCGTTCAACCCCAGATTTATGATCTGGATGGTCAACGATGGTCAACGTTAAATTAGTTTGTGCTAGTTTAAGGTAGTAAGCCATCATTGTTTGATAATTTTCAACATTTTCAAAATTTAAATCTTTTAAATCAGCAAGTAATGAAGTTTGAAGCGCAATAATAGGATCCATATCTGATTTAGGTACGTTTAATTCTAGTAACTGTTTCGTATCAGACTCAATTTTCTTTTCAAGAAATTCTGCACGTTCAATTGAAGAATAAAGTGTTTCAATCCGATTAGTATCGATATTTGTTTGACCTTGATTAAGGCTATCAATAATAGAATCGACAATATTTTGTAAAATAGGGTATTTTTTACTAGCATCAGTAAATTCTTGATTTTGGATTAATTTAGTTAATTTCTTATCCGTTTCAATTAATTCTTGCAATTGTGTTATTTGCGAAGTGACTTCGGATAATTTAGTTTTGATTGAGTAGTCAGTTTCTTTTAAATATTTAAGTATATCTTTATCTTTTTGCGCTATTGAAGATAGATCTGCCCCAGGTTTTATTATAGAAGAAATATTATCTTGGTTAAGCAGATCAATGATTGAGTTTTTTAATTTTTTTATTGGGACTTGGGCAAAATTGACAGAATGCTTATCAATTTCAAGAAATTTTCTATTTAAATCATTTAAACTACTTTTTGCGGATAAGATATGGTTATAAGTACTATCAATATTACTTTTTATTTTTTTTGTAATCGTTACTTCTGCAAAGTTAATTAACGTTAAAACGAATAAAATAATATATATAATAGTAAATAAAATGTTTCTTTTAATATAACATAAAGCAAGAAAATGCATAAACCAATTACGTTTAGGTACATTAAACCGCAAACGTTTATCAAACCAAAGATTAATTCCTTTTTCTATAAGACTATCATCAATAAATTGTCCTTTGGTTTGATAGTAATTTTTTATGTTTTCTTTCAATTTATCCCGCAAAACATTGCGATCAAGGTGCTCAAGTAATAATTGCTGTTTTTGATAAAGCTCATCAATTATTGCCATCGCTCCTAATTGTTCACTAAGCTTAATTTCCGACATTAACTATTAACCTTTAGAATAATATTGTTAAAGCGTTGTTTTCCATCTTCAACAATACGATCTATTTCTTTTGCATTTTCAATTGATTCATTTCGTAATTCGCTAATTAGCTGTTGGCTTGATTCTTGATAATTAACGATCGCTTCAACTAAAGAACGTAACGAATCGGCTTTAATAGTAGAACCATATCCAGCTCGTAAAGCTTCATCTAATTGTTTATTACCAGCAGATGCTATACTTTCTATACCTTTATTCATACCATCTTTCAAGGCTTCTAAGGTTTTAGTGCTTTCACTTAAACCAGTTAAAGAGGTTATTGAAGCACTTAAAGCAGTAAACACAATTTCATTCGTTGAAAAAAAGTTAACACTTTGTTGATATACTCGTTCTTTTACTGAAGTTGTTTGTTGTAAACGGGCAAATACTGCTTCGGCTGAATTATAAGATACGGTTAAATTATTAGCTAAATCCAAAATAATTTGATAACGACTATCTTCTTGTTGAACATTACGTAATGCTTCATCTCTAATAAGTTCTAAACGTGCTCGAGCAACATGATCATCAGAATTGAAATTATCTACATCGGCAATGGCTAATGATAATTTATTTTTACAATCTTCAAGGCGGGCTGTTGCCATATTGACTAATTCTTCGGCGGTAATTTGTGCTTGTTTTAATCCAAATCTAAAATCCTGATAAGCATTTAAAATAATACGTTCACGTTCGACCTGATTACCTGTTTCTTTTGATACTTCTAAGTAAGTAGATTTGATAAGATTGAAACGATCTGGAATTGATCCGCGTTTAAGTTTCATCCAACCAATTTTGATTCTTTCCAAAAAGTCTAATCGACCATCATCAAGCCAACCTATCATTTTTTCCATATCAGTACGAATACTATCAAAATGATTAACTATTTTGGTATAGCGCTGTGATACTTCAACACCATCAATTTGATCACGGACTACTTCATTAAATGCACCTTGTTGTTGCAACGTACGAGCTATCGACATAACTCGGTTTTTATCAATCTCAGTAACATTATCCAGTAATTTTAAAATTGGGGCATCGGTTTGAGGTTTAAGTATAATGCCGATTTTATTTAATACCTGTACTGCTCTATCGACATAAGGAACAACTTGATTAGACATTTTTTAATCCTTTAAAATATTTGTAATAAATTTATTAGGTAACGCAAAAAATTATATATCATCAACTTAATTTTAACAATTTACCATTGATTTAAAATAGAAATTATAAAAACTCTTTTTAATATAATTATTAAAATTTAATTAAACATATTCAAAAGAACGATTTATTTTCTTTAATGTTGTTATATCTTTTGTTAAAGAAGTTGAGGTATAAACATTATGATGATGAAAACTAATTAATGCATTTCCAAATGTTATAACTCCTGATAATCGTAAATCAGATAGTATTTACTTAAACAAATTTTAGTGGATCATTGTATTTGACATATTAAGCAGAAGATTTGAATGGTATGCATTTAATAATTATGGTTCGGGCAAAACCAAAGAGGTATAATATGGAAGCTTTTAGCATCAAAAAACTATATAATAATTAAAATAGTAGTCAACAAATAGACCACAAAATATCTAGCAAAAAATATCATTTTAAATTCAATTGATATACTTTTAATGAGGAGTGAATAAGATAACTTTCCACGTGGGTAAATGGCTATTTCACGTAGAAAGTTATATAAAAAATTAACTTATTATCTATATAAATTTACATAAACGGTTTGTATTGTACTGGCTGGATTTGTTGTTATTTCTTTCACATAATAAAAGTGTGCATCATTAGCAATTGCATATTTTTGAGCCTCAGCGCTGATTTCGGCTGTATTGTTGAATGAACCATGAAAACTAATCGTTTCATAAGGTGTCATTGTTTTAAACGCATCACTCGTGATTTCGTAAGCATCCTCACCTTCTATTGCTTTAGAAACAATGAAATCTCTTACTACTGCATCTTTTTTATATAATGCAACATCGACTTCTTGTGCCTGATTTTTGATATCAGAAGGCGCAATAGAGAAAACATAAAAAGCATATGCATTCTTTTCTGCGGCTAATTTACTCGCATCATTCGTTATTTCGGCAGTATTATTGTAATTACCTTTAAATTTGATAACTTCAAATGGAAGATAATAAAGCGCTTTAGCTCGTGGATAAAGAACAACACCATTTTGTGTCACTTCTTTTTTTTCCACTGCAACAGGTTGGTTAGATTGATAAATATCAGCGTAAACAACAGCGCTATCGGCTGAGTTATTAGTCATTGCATTCTCAATTGCTTTAATATGATAATACTTAGCGCCAGCTTCATCAGCTGCTCGAGAAATATCATCTGCTGCATTTTCAGCTTGTAAATATCTACCCGTTACCGAAATTTCTTTAAGTGGAATTAAGTTTTTTGCTTCTTGAGAGGTTAAAGCATCTGCTGCATAAACACTAGCAACCGGTAATGATAATAAAAGAGCAAGAGTAATAGATAATTTGTTTAAACGTTTCATGATCATTTCCTTCATTTTTAAATTATTAAAACTAAAGTTAATATTTAACGCTTTTTTTAATTTGCAAATATAAAACATAATTTAAAGATATTTATACACCATCAAACTTTAAGATTTTTATGTCTATATCTACCTATTATTAATTACGTTTGGCCATAAATTTTTATCTAAGAAATAAAAGAACTGTTTGTTTTAAACTATTTGGATTTAATGATACTCATTAAAGAAATATATAGTAATAAATGAAACTTATAGAAACATTGCGTTAAAAATAAACGCTTACTGAAGAACGTTGATTTAAGTAAAAATACTTTTTAAATTCGTTAGCTAATTTTTTAATATTATATTACTTATATTGAATAATATTAATGAATTGTTTTATTATTTGAGCGGTTAGACCCCAGATAATATAATTATTATAGTGATAAAAGTAAACTAAATGTTCAGATCTTTTTTGCCAATCTTTTGAACGATTGGGTAATAAGTTATAAGGAAAATCATTATTTGGTTTATGCCCAACTTGCATTGTAGCATGTAAAGGCTGATTGTTTTTAAACCATTCAAGCGGAACAGTAAAAATACTTTCAACTTCGTCAAAGTTTAGCTTTAAATCATCGATAGAATCAATTTTACCTACAAATGGATAAATTATCATCCCTAATGTGGCAATAAATTTTGGCAACTGACCTAAAATAGTAATTTCATTAATTGAAAGTCCTAGTTCTTCACATGTTTCTCTTTTCGCGGTTTGTTCTGGATTTATATCTTCAATTTCAACTTTACCACCAGGAAAACAGATATCACCAGGTTGCCATTTGAGTTTATGGGATCTAATTTGGAATAACAAGTGTAATTGATTATCTACTTTTACAATTGGAATTAACACTGCGGCTTTATTATTGATTTGTTTAGCATGCTTAGTTGTTCTCAAAATATCCGTTATTTTTTCTAATGTGATCATAATATTTATTTTGTTTTTAATTTAACGTTCTATTTACGTTATAATAAGAAAATGTTAGATTGAAATTGTTTGTTAGTAGTACACGTGTTTTACTTGAATAATGCCATGCAATATTATATTAACAACATAAAAAAACAACTTAAAGATCTTGCTTTATTGAAACATGAACGTGCTCTGAATGCTATGTCAGAAGAATTTCAACGTGTTTTTTCGTTTCTGCCGGCTCTTTTTCACTTTCATGATCCTAAACTTCCAGGCTATCTAAATGAAGATACGCCTATGGGTATTGCTTGTTATGAAATTTCTGAAACTGTTTCTACTCAATTACAAAATCATTTTAATTTCATTGCTCCATTAACAACTGTCAAATCTGACATTTCCGCCCTGTATTCAATGGGAAGTACATGTTCAATTGGACAATCAGTTGCATCAGATTTGGATATTTGGATTTGTATTGAAAATAATTTATCAGCAGATCGAAAGTCATCTTTACAAAAAAAATGTCGTTTAATTGAGCAATGGGCAAAAGAATTAGGGATTAAATTAACCTTATTTGTTGTAGATGTAGATCGCTTTATCAATAAACATCATGAATGTTTAATCGGTGAAAATTGTGGTTCGGCACAACATATATTATTGTTAGAGGAGTTTTATCGTTCGGCTAACTTATTGGCAGGTAAATTATTATTGTGGTTTGCAGTGCCTAGCGATTTAATTATCAATAACACCAAATATCCGACTTATGAAAAGTGTGTTCAAGCATTAATTGAACAGAATATTATCATACGTGATGAATGGATCGATTTTGGTTCATTAACTGGATTATCTGCAGAAGAATATTTTGGTGCTAGCTTATGGCAACTTTATAAAAGTATTGATTCGCCATTTAAAGCCGTATTGAAAACTTTATTACTCGAAGCTTATTCATGGATTTACCCTGAAAATAAACCAATCGCTTATGAGATGCGAAGTTACATTCAAAAGGCAGAAATTTATCAAGGTTGCTATTTAGATTCGTACTATATGCTTTTGCAAAGGTTAACTCATTACTTAGTTGAAATTGAAGATTTTGCACGATTAGAACTGATTAGAACGTGTTTTTATCTAAAAGTTAATGAACAATTATCTGTTCCAACTAGCTTGCCATCGTGGCGTCGAAAAGTTCTTGATGATTTAGTGAAACAATGGGGATGGAGTAAAGAGTTCATTGCTAAATTAGATGCCAGTAATACTTGGAAGATAGAACAAGTTCGTGAAATACACGAAATATTATTACAGACTATGATGACAGGTTATCGCAATTTACTAAATTTTGGTCGTCGTAATAATTTAGATTCACTCATTAGCCCACAAGACTTAGCGATATTAACACGTAAACTTTATGCTTCTTTTGAAGTATTGCCTGGTAAAATCACCACACTAAAACTCAATATTTCTAATAATTTACAAGAAGATACACTTACTTTTATTTATGTTAAAGAAGATAGAATAAATCGCTCGGGTTGGTATGTGTATAAACAAAAGCCAGTTTTAAATGACATTATTGGTCACCAATATATAGAATATAGTAAATATTTGGTTAAATTAGTTAGTTGGTGTTATTTTAATAATATGATTTATGACTCAACAGAGTTTTATTATCATAATGGTGAAGATCGGGATAAGACTAAAATAACCAAATTCATTCAAGATCTAAAAGCATATTTTCCTATTAATGTTCCAACCGCAACGGAAGAACAACTTTATGGACCCTGTGAGATACGTCACTTAGCCATCATTTTAAATCTCGAAAACGATCCTACGTCTAATTTAAATTTAGAAGATGAATTTAATTCGAATGTATTAAATTATGGTGAAAATGAATTAAGCTTAGTTGGATCAATAGACTTACTATACCGTAATTCTTGGAATGAAATTCGTGTTTTACATTTTAATGGTAAATTATGTGTTCTTGAAGCTATTAAAGCGTTACTTAACCGAATGCATAAAGATGCTGATTTACCAAATTCAATGGAAATATTTTGTTACAGTCAATGTTTAAATAGCCAAATTAGACAACAAATAAAAAAGTTGATGGATGATTGCATTGAACTGCGATTAAGTTCTACGATAAATAATTTAACGCAAGTTAAACCTTTAAGAATTGATGGCGCATCTTGGTATCTATTTTTTGAACGACTTGGTGTCTCACTTCATCAATTTGAAAATACAATTGATTTTTACGGTGCAGTGTCTAATAATAAGGCTCAAGGAAGACCATTAAATATATTAGATGAAACAAATGAACTGCCTAAAGAAATAGACAGTGTAGCCTACCAAGGTGTAATTCAGTTCTTTTTCGAAGATACTGACATTGGGTTTGATCTCTATATTTTAAATGAACATAATCAAATAGAAATATATCGAAATTGTAACGGCAATAGAGAAAATATGGTCAAAGCAATTAATGATTTTTATGTTTTATCTGATGATAGATTTACTTTTACTACGAGTAGTTCTGTCAATTTCAATCTACCGCAATTTTATCAAATTACTTATAATAATGCTGGTGAACGAGAGATCTACTTATTGAATTAAAACTGATCTGTAAAGTTAAGTCATTTTATAAAAAGTTCAATAAAATTAATATTCTTTGTTGTAAAAAATGTTTTAAAGGTATTTTGATATGAAAAAAACTTATATTTCTATTAAAATAAATGGGAACTTTTTACGAATTTAACAATCTAACTGTTAGTAAGCACATTTTTGGGCCACAAGCAGTTATTAACATAGTGAGGGTTGGCCTTTAATGGGGGAGCAAATAACAGACCAAGTATTAGTTGATCGCGTATTAAATGGGGATAAAAATGCGTTCAATTTGCTTGTTGTTCGTTATCAAAATAAACTCGCTCATTTGGTTTCTCGCTACGTTTCAGCTTCTGAAGTTCCAGATGTTGTGCAAGAGACTTTTATTAAGGCTTACCGATCTTTAAGCCTATTTAAAGGTGAAAGTATATTTTATACATGGTTGTACAGAATAGCGGTTAATACAGCAAAAAATTATCTAATTTCTCAGGGACGTCGGCCTCCATCATCAGACATTGATGCAAGTGAAGCTGAAAGTTATGACGGTGCAGAATCTTTAAGAGATATTGATAATCCAGAAAGTTTAGCACTTTCAAAAGAAGTTGGAAAAGTGGTATTTGAAGCAATTGAAGCATTACCCGATGATTTAAAAACTGCCATTACATTGCGCGAAATTGATGGTTTAAGTTATGAAGAAATTGCCGAAATTATGAGTACACCTGTTGGTACAGTAAGATCACGTATTTTTAGAGCTCGTGATATTATTGATGAAAAGATTAAACCATTAATAACTGATTAAATCATTTAATTTAAAGTAGCTATAAAATTAAGGTATCTACTATGCAAACAGAACAGAAACAGCAACTTTCATCCCTTATGGATGGTGAGCTTAAAGATGATTATTTCATTGATGCTGTATCAAAAGATGAAGATTTACAGTCATGTTGGCATCGCTACCATGTTGTAAGATCCGCTATGCGTGGTGAGCTGCACAGTAGTACGTTAACTTTAGATATTTCAAAACAAGTTGCTCAGGCTATTGCTGATGAAAACTTATATTTTGAAATGGCAGATCAGCCAACCCCACATGAAGTCACTATACCAAAAGCTGAAAATCTATTTTGGGATCGAGTAAAAGATGCAGTGGCAAAAGTCAGTCAAGTTGGATTGGCGGCTTGTGTTACGTTAGCAATTATTGCTGGTGTTCAATATCAGCAAGGGCAATCAAATAATATAAATGGCGCTCCAACACTGAATACTTTACCGGTTGGAGTCAATGTTGCCCCTGTTGGTGGTATCCAACAACATAACGACCAACAATTACTCGAAAAAAGACAATATGATAAAATTAGATTGCTTGTACAGGATTATGAGTTACAAAAAAGACTAAATGCTCATTAATTTTTTATGAATTGTTTATTTTATTTAAATACATCTAAACTCAAACAGAGTATAAAATTTATCGTTACTCTGTTTTTGATGCTATTTACTTTATCTGCCTATCCGGAAAACAACGATAAAGCGCTACTATTGATGAATAGTATGCACAAAGCTGTTAAAACGAGTACTTACCAAATTCATTTGCTTTCTCAAGATAAAGATCAATACGTTACCACTTATGAATATTCTCATTTAGGATCAGAAAAGCAAAATGATATCAAAGCTCAATTGCTTTATCTTGAAGGCCCCGCAAAAGAAATTATTTTGAACAATGGTGTAACGAGTTATTTTCAACCAGATAGTGCCTCTTTTTCTATTACTAGTCCACGTATTACTGAAGCTTTTCCCGATGTGATTTATAATGATTTCAACCAATTGGTTGATGTTTATGATTTTATTTTATTAGGTAAAACCAGAACAGCTAATCGTAGTGCGCAATTAGTAAAAATGATTGCTAAAGACAAAGATCGTTATAGTTATATTATTTGGATTGATGATGAAAATTTTTTGCCTCTTCGAATTGACTTGCTTGATCAAAATGGTGAAATCATAAGTCAACAAAAAGTGGTTAATTTAGACGAAAAATTCGATCCAAAAGAGATTAAAGAATATATAGACAGTCGCAATTATCCTATCTTATTATCAATTGAAAAACAAAATGACATATTAGAAGTTTGGCGCTTAGCATGGTTACCTAGAGGATTTAAAGAAATTGCGGCCTACAATGTTAATTTTTATAATTCTGATATTGCCACTAAATTGTTTTCTGATGGTGTTTTTTCATTTACTGTTAATGTATCTTCGGAACAATCAAGCCAGCTAAATCAGCTTATTACGCAAGGTGATCGGACTATTTTTTCGACAAATATTAATAATAAAAATATTGTTATTATTGGTAATCTACCTAAAGTTACTATTGAGCGTATTGCCCAAAATATTGTTGAGAAATAATCGCAAAACTTTCGATAACACTATGCTTCGCGGTTATTAATGTGTAAAATGTGCCTTTTCTATTTTTCGTGATTATCTAACCTGTTATTTTTGGTAATAACATTCCGGGTAATTAACAGTATATAACTAAAACATAAAATATAATTTATTGATATGAATAAAAATATCCGCAATTTTTCAATCATTGCTCATATTGACCATGGTAAATCAACGCTTTCAGATCGTATTATCCAAATTTGTGGAGGACTTTCTGATCGTGAAATGGAAGCGCAAGTTCTTGATTCAATGGATCTTGAACGTGAACGTGGTATTACAATTAAAGCGCAAAGTGTTACATTAGATTACCATGCAAATGATGGTCAAACATATCAGCTTAATTTTATCGATACACCTGGACATGTAGACTTTTCTTATGAAGTTTCTCGCTCACTTGCAGCATGTGAAGGCGCACTATTAGTTGTTGATGCAGGACAAGGCGTTGAAGCTCAAACCCTTGCAAATTGCTATACGGCTTTAGATATGAATTTAGAAGTTGTTCCCGTGCTTAATAAAATTGATTTACCTGCGGCAGAACCTGAGCGTGTAGCTGAAGAAATTGAAGATATTGTCGGTATTGATGCAAGTAATGCGGTTCGTTGTTCTGCCAAAACTGGGGTAGGCGTGGCGGATGTATTGGAGCAATTAGTAAAAGATATTCCACCACCAGAGGGGGATTCAAATGCACCATTACAAGCACTTATTATTGACTCATGGTTTGATAACTATTTAGGGGTCGTATCTTTAATTCGTATCAAAAATGGCGAATTACACAAAGGCGATAAAATTAAAGTTATGAGTACAGGTATGACTTATAATGTTGACCGTCTTGGTATTTTTACGCCTAAACAAGTTGATAAAGATACTTTAAATTGTGGTGAAGTTGGCTGGGTAGTTTGTGCCATTAAAGATATTTTAGGTGCGCCGGTTGGTGATACTTTAACTTTAGCTAAAAGTCCAGCAGATAAACCATTACCTGGTTTTAAAAAGGTTAAACCGCAAGTTTATGCTGGTTTATTTCCAACAAGTTCTGATGATTATGAAGCTTTCCGTGATGCATTGGGCAAATTAAGTTTGAATGACGCATCACTGTTTTATGAACCTGAAAATTCTGGCGCTTTAGGATTTGGTTTTCGTTGTGGTTTCCTTGGGTTATTACATATGGAGATCATACAAGAGCGTTTGGAGCGCGAATATAATCTTGATCTTATTACCACAGCGCCAACAGTAGTTTATGAAGTTTTAACAACTTCAAATGAAATTATTTACGTTGATAGTCCTTCTAAACTTCCAGCGGTAAATAATATTCAAGAACTACGAGAACCAATCGCCGAATGTAATATATTGGTTCCACAAAACTATTTAGGTAATGTAATCACGTTATGTGTTGAGAAACGTGGTGTGCAAACTAATATGGTTTATCACGGTAATCAAGTTGCATTGACTTACGAAATTCCAATGACAGAAGTAGTTTTAGACTTTTTTGATAAATTAAAATCTACCTCTCGTGGTTACGCTTCATTGGATTATAGTTTTAAACGATTCCAAATTGCTGATATGGTGCGATTAGATGTATTAATTAATGGTGAACGTGTTGATGCATTAGCCTTAATTACTCACCGAGATAATGCACCTTATCGTGGACGAGAATTAGTGGAAAAAATGAAAGATCTCATTCCTCGTCAACAATTTGATATCGCTATTCAAGCCGCTATTGGTAATCATATTATTGCTCGTTCAACGGTTAAACAATTACGTAAAAACGTCTTAGCCAAATGCTATGGCGGTGATGTTAGCCGTAAAAAGAAACTTTTACAGAAGCAAAAAGAAGGTAAAAAACGCATGAAACAAGTTGGTAATGTTGAGTTACCACAAGAAGCGTTTTTAGCCATTTTACATGTGGGAAAAGATTAATCAGTTAAAGAGGTAAAAAATGGCTGGAACATTTGCCATCATATTAACAGTAGCGACATTGATTACTGCAATCTTCTGGTTTTTAGAAAAATTTAGGTGGAAACCAGCAAGACAACGAAAAGTAGAAGAGATTCGCAAACAACATAATGGCGAAATAGATGGAAAAATACTTGCAGAAGTAGGTAAACCAAAAGCTTGGGTTGAAAGTATATCATCGTTCTTCCCTGTTTTATTTGTTGTATTTGTGATTCGTTCATTTTTATTTGAACCGTTTCAAATACCATCAGGTTCAATGATGCAAACTTTACTTATTGGTGACTTTATTGCAGTTCAAAAGTATTCTTATGGATTAAGAGATCCTATTACTAATACAGTATTAATTTCTACAGGCCACCCTAAACGAGGTGATGTCGCTGTATTTAAACATCCAAATAATCCTCAAATGGATTTGATTAAACGGGTGGTTGGAATGCCAGGCGATAAAATAGTATATCTCGTTAAAGAGAAGAAAGTACTGATTTATCCTGCTTGTCAAACTAATGATGCAAATTGTGTGGGTGGGCAGAAATCTGAACCATTAGACTTACATTATACGCAACCTCAACCAAGCAATTGGAAAGAAGTGCATCAAGAGTTTAAAACAAGTCCGAATTTTTATACATTAGAGCAATGTGCAGATAAAGGTATTGTCAATTCTCAATCTGTTTTCTTACTTAATATGAATATACAACAAGAGACGTTAGGCGATAGACCTCATGAAATTTTAACCACTCTAGGTTCACATGAGGATCCTAATTATTTTTATCGCCAAAATGGACAACCAATTGCTACATGGATAGTACCTAAAGATCACTATTTTATGATGGGTGATAATCGAGATAATAGTGGTGACAGTCGTTATTTTGGCTTTGTACCTGAACAGAATTTTGTTGGTCGCGCAACAGCAATTTGGATCAGTTTTGAGAAACAACCAGATGAATGGCCAACAGGCATCCGATTTAGCCGTATTGGTGGTATACATTAATTGCAATGATAATGAAAAAGTTTAATCAAATACAACAATCAATTGGTTACCAATTTAATAATTTATCTTTATTAGAATTGGCACTGACTCATCGAAGTGCTAACAAATTGCATAATGAACGTTTAGAGTTTTTAGGTGATTCAATTTTAAGCTTTGTGATTGCTAATGAACTGTATGAACGTTTTGTCAAACAAGATGAGGGTGATTTGAGTCAAATGCGTGCAACACTTGTTTGTGGGCAAACACTGGCTGAAATGGGTAAAGAATTTAAATTAGGTGATTACCTTATTCTTGGTCAAGGCGAATTAAAAAGTGGCGGGTTTCGTCGTGACTCGATTATTTCTGATGCCGTAGAAGCTATTATTGGTGCTATTTATTTAGATAGCAATATCGAAACGGTACGACGCTTAATTTTGACGTGGTATCAAACTCGATTGAACCAAATTCAACCCGGTATTAAACAGAAAGATGCCAAAACACGCTTACAAGAATATCTGCAAGGCATCCATTGTGAGCGCCCATGTTATTTAATTCTTGAAGTAACAGGTGATAATCATGAGCAAGAATTCTTAATTCAATGCAAACTTGAGAATGATAGCCGTGAATATTTAGGGCGAGGTCTAAGCCGTCGCAAAGCCGAGCAAGCAGCTGCTCAAGAAGCACTTAATCAATTAGGTATAAAATGACAAAAACAACACAACATTGTGGATTTGTCGCCATAGTAGGTCGACCAAATGTAGGTAAATCAACATTATTAAATCAACTACTAGGCCAAAAAGTTTCTATAACATCGCGTAAAGCGCAAACAACACGTCACCGTATTGTTGGTATTGATACTCAAGATAATGATCAGGTTATTTATATTGATACTCCCGGCTTACACATCGAAGAAAAAAGAGCGATTAATCGTTTAATGAATCGTGCTGCAAGTAGCTCAATTGGTGATGTCGAATTAGTAATCTTTGTCGTTGAAGGTACACATTGGAATGATGACGATGAAATGGTTGCCAACAAGCTTAAAGATTGCAAATGCCCAGTATTGTTGGTAATTAATAAAATTGACAACGTTATCGACAAAACTCAATTATTACCGCATATTCAAGAAATTAGCCAAAAAGTTAATTTTCTTGATGTAGTGCCAATTAGCGCTGAAAAAGGTGATGGCGTTGATATTATCAGGAAAATTGTCAAAAAACATTTGCCTGAAGGCGAACATCATTTTCCTGAAGATTATATCACCGATCGATCTCAACGATTTATGGCTTCCGAAATTATTCGTGAAAAGTTAATGCGTTTTTTAGGTGATGAGTTGCCATATTCAGTCACTGTCGAAATTGAGCAATTCAAAGTTGATGAACGTAATGGAATGTATCGTATCAACGGCTTAATATTAGTTGAAAGAGATGGTCAAAAGAAAATGGTCATTGGCAACAAAGGTGAAAAAATCAAAAAAATTGGTATAGAAGCCCGCAAAGATATGCAATCATTTTTTGACAACAAAGTACATTTAGAGCTTTGGGTTAAAGTTAAAGCGGGTTGGGCCGATGATGAGCGCGCATTGCGTAGCTTAGGTTATAGTGATGATTAATTACTGCATTTAATCTTAAAATTTGAAAGTCAGGTATCATAAGATACCTTATTTTTGATAAATTCATCTATTTAAAACTGAATTGAAATATCTTTAAATATTAAAAAATTCAATCCATTCAAATCCATATAACGGATAAATAACTTCAAAAAACCTAAAAAATATAATAATCTCCAAATTATCAAAATTTATTAATCAACTAATAAACTAACTTCATGAAGCATCAATAATACATCCAAATTTATAGCAAATAATCAATCCTAAATATAAGTTGTTTTGAATATTGCAATAAACAAATGAAAAGGAATGGTTATGATTTAATAGTGTGATGTATCCCTCATTTTATATTAGCAAGCAAATAATTCCATATTAATAGCATGATTATTCATATGTTTAAATAGAATGCTTAATTATCATAAAAAATAATAGCTAATTTAACAAAAAAGAGAGATATAAACTATGGATAAAATTTATTATGGGGTTGCTTATTATCGAGAATATTTACCAGAAGAAAGATTAGATAAAGACATTAAATTAATGTTAGATGCAGGAATAAACTATGTGCGTATCGCAGAGAGTACTTGGAGTACGTTTGAAAAACAAGAAGGCGTTTTTGATTTTAGCTCTATTCTTATTGTACTCGATAAGATGTATCAAAATAACATTGATGTGATTATAGGAACTCCAACTTATGCTATACCAGCTTGGCTTGAAAAGAAATATCCAGAAGTCATGGCCATAACACCAAATGGTCGTAATAAATATGGTCATCGTCAAAAAATGGATATTACGCATCCAGCTTATCTATTTTATGCCGAACGTCTTATAAGAAAACTAATGCAAGCCGTAGCTAATCATCCTGCCGTTATTGGATTCCAGATTGATAATGAAACTAAATATTATGATGTTTGTGGAGATAACATACAAATAGATTTCGTTAAGTATTTGAAAGAAAAATTTGCAGGTGATTTATTAAAATTAAATCATGAGTTTGGTTTAGATTATTGGAGCAATAGAATCGATGCATGGGAAGATTTTCCATCAACAGTTGGAACAATAAATGCTAGTTTAGGTGCTGAGTTTCAGAAATTTCAGCGTAAATTAGTAAAAAATTTTTTGCAATGGCAAGCTAATATTATTAATGAATATAAATCAGAAAAACAATTTTTGACTCATAATTTTGATTTTGAATGGCGAACATGGTCGTATGGTATTCAATCTGAAGTAAATCATTTTGATGTATCTGAAATTTTAGATATAACTGGTGTTGATATTTACCATCCAAGTCAAGATCAGTTAACTGGTATTGAAATTGCATTTTCAGGAGATGTAGCTCGTAGTACCAAGAAAAAAAATTACCTTGTATTAGAAACACAAGCTCAAGCATTCAAAAACTGGACTCCTTATCCCGGTCAGTTACGTTTACAAGCGTATAGCCATATTGCTAGTGGTGCAAGCTTAATTGGTTATTGGCACTGGCATTCAATTCATAACTCATTTGAAACATATTGGAAAGGAATTTTAAGTCATGATTTACAGCCAAATCCAATCTATGAAGAAGCTTCTATTGTAGGTAATGAGTTAAAGATTTTATCAAAGCATTTACTTGAAATAAAAAAATATAACCGAGTAGCAATTATTGTAAGTAATGAGTGTTTAACAGCTATTGATTGGCATCCTTGGCATGGTCATCAATTTAATAGGGATTCATTACATCAATATAACGATATTTTTCGTGCTTATTACGATACCTTATATAAAATGAATATAGAGGTAGATATTGTTTCAATTGATGATGACTCTATATTTAATTACGATCTTCTAATAATCCCACTTCTTTATAGTGTTAGTGACCTTAAATTAGAGCAATTAAATAATTATGTTCTAAATGGCGGAAATGTAATTTATTCATTTAAATCTGGTTTTGCAAATGAAAATATGAAGGTGAGAACTGTTGTTCAACCTGGCATTATTTCAGAAGCTTGCGGGATTTCATATCAACTATTCGTTGAACCTAATAATGTAAGTTTGATATCTGACGAGATCGATCTGACCATTTGTGATTGCCAGATAAATGATTGGATGGAGCTGATTGAGCCAGATGTTAATACAAAAATTTTAGCCAAGTATCAACATCCATATTGGGGAAAATATGCAGCAGTTACCAGTAATCGGTATGGGCGCGGTTCTGCCACTTATATAGGTTGCAATATAAGTACTTCTGTACTACAAAAAATTTATGAATATATTTTTAATGAGGAAAAATTGGCAGATCTTAAATGCCAGGATAGCTTTCCACTAATTATTAAAAATGGTATCAATTATAAAAAAGAAAAAATTAGATTTTACTTTAATTATTCTTCTAACCCTATAAATGTTTGTTTTACTGAAAAAAGCGGACTTAATTTATTAACCGGTTCAATTTTAAAATATAACGACAAATTTGTATTAAAAGATTGGGATTTAGCTATTATTTTGTTGGGAACTAATCATGAATAGTTTTATAAATAATTCTGATATCGATTCAGAAAAAATTAAATTCAAGGAAAGATTTTCTTTTGGTCTAGGCGATTATGGTACAAATTTAACTTATACTTTAATGGTAACCTTTTTGGCATATTTTTATACTGAGGTTGTCGGTGTTTCTGCCATTCTAGTCGGCTCTTTGATGTTTTTTGCTCGTGTTATAGATGGTATTTTATGTGTTTTTGTTGGTATAAAAATTGATAAAACAAATACTAAATATGGCAAGGCAAGGCCATGGGTTCTATTTACAGCTATTCCTTTTGGATTATCTGCATTTTTAATGTCAACAATTCCAGAAGCGAGTGATAATGTAAAAATATGGTATGTATGCATAACTTATTTATTAGCTAATATTTTATTTACTGCAAACAATATTGCTTATGGCTCATTACTTGCTCTTATTACAAGAAGTATTTATGAAAGAGGTGTGTTAAGTGTATTTAGAAATGGACTTTCTACGTTAGGATCTCTAACTGTTGGGGTTTTTACTCTCCCAATTGTTGGATATTTTGGCAATACTAAAGTGTCTTGGATAATTTTATTTGCTATCTTTGGGTTCTTTACTGCAGTTTGTTTAATTATTACTGGATTAAATGTTAGAGAAAGAATTAAGCCAATCAAAGAAGATAATGATAGCAATATAAAATTGGATCAAGTGTTAAAAGCTATGCTAAAAAACAAATATTGGATTATGATATTTTTCTATTTGTTTATAACTTTTACCAGTTTAACTGCACTTTCAACTGTAAGTGTTTACTATTCAAAATATATTTTAGAAGATGTTTACTATATGTCTTACATAAGTATGGCTCAATATATTCCTAGTTTATTGACTTTACTTATCATTCCATATCTTCTTCGTCATTTTGGTAAAAGAAACCTTGCATTATTTGGGCTTATTGTTTGTTGCATTGCTTGTTTAATTCCATTAATTGATAAACAAAATGCGCTATATATTATTATATCTACAGTTGTTCGAAGTATTGGTTTTTGTGGAGTTGGTGCAACTATGTTTGCCTTTTTAGCAGATACTATCGATTATGGTGAATGGATCACTAAATTAAGAATCCAAGGGATTTTATTTAGTGCAGGAACATTAGGTCAGACATTAGGTATGGGGATGGGTACCGCTAGTATTGGTTGGATACTCGGCGCTTTCGGATTCATCAGTGGCGGTGATGTACAGCAAACAAATGAAGTTCTATCTGTGATTGAGTTTTTATTTATATACTTTCCTTTTATTCTCGCGTTAATTAATATCGCTATTTTGTGTTTTTATAAACTTGAATCAATCTATAGTGAAGTTGAACGGGATTTATCTAATGGTAAATTTAGAAGTGAGGAAATCTAATATTTATATACTTTAATAATTGATATCAAATTCTTAAACCCAAATATTTAAATAATTATTTGGGTTTAATATTTAATATGGGTAAATAATTAGTTTAGAGAATAAATTATTTATAAATTCAATTAACGCTAACGATTGAACCTAAAATAAAAAGGAATATTTCAATATTTTACTAACTAAATTTAGTAATCGTTATTTTATGATATTGTATTTTCAAAATTGTCAGTGAATTTATCTCTTTTAAATTAACTCTAATATTATTTATTTAGTTAGTTAATCCTAATATCTTAAGTAATTTAAGGATATTCTCAAATAGATAAGTTTTACTTTTATAAAGGCTCCAAAAAGTTATAAATTAAATGGATTATAGACTAATCTAAAAATTTTATACCACGTGAAAGTATAACGTTTTTAGTTTGCTAACATAAACAATAAGGTAAGTTTGATTACGTTATTTGATGAGTTTATTGTAATTATAAGTGAGGATCCAAATGAAACGGAATTTAATGGGGACTATATTGATAAAATTATACTGGATATTTTAACACTTAATCTTAACGACTGTTTAAGGTAAGAATGCCAAACAAAGATGTTTGGCGGATGGCTGATATTTTTAAATAGTATAACTTTTATTAAACCTAATTTTTAATAGTTTTATGATTGTCCATAATAGGCATTTTTACCATGCTTACGATAATAGTGTTTATCCAATAATTCTTGTTGGATTTTAATACCGATATTCAGATTGCGAGTTGCTAATGCCATCGCAGCAATTTCTTCTAAAACAACCGCATTATGTACGGCATCATCAGCATTTTTCCCCCATCCAAAAGGACCATGCCCAGACACAAGCACACTAGGTATTGCCATAACATCAATATTGCGTTTATTAAACTCCTCAATTATGACTTTCCCCGTATTGAGTTCATAATTATTAGTTATTTCAGTTGGTGTTAATAAGCGAGTACAAGGAATATCACCATAAAAATAATCTGCATGAGTAGTTCCTAAAGCAGGAATATCTAAACCAGCTTGTGACCAAATTGTTGCATTACGGGAATGAGTGTGAATAACTCCGCCAATTTGTTCAAACGTTTTATAAAGTTCAATATGCGTTTGGGTATCGCTTGAAGGATTCAGCTTACCTTCAATTTTATTTCCATCAAGATCAATTATGACAATGTCTTGTGTTGTCAGTTCATCATAAGGAACGCCAGATGGCTTAATGGCAATGACACCATTATTTCTATCAATTTCTGATACATTTCCCCATGTAAAGGTTACAAGTTGATAATAAGGTAATAATAAATTTGCGGCTAAAACGCGTTCTTTTAATTGAGTAAACATACCAAGCATCCTGTTTAATAATGAATAGAAAAAACGATTGTTCATATAGGACAATACCAATCAGCACTGTCCTTAATGGATTAATTATTGTTCATCACCGATATGACACAATTTCTTACCTAACATCAGATTTTTTTCGATACGCTCAAGGGAAATATTTTTTGTCTCAGGCACGAAGAAAATAACAATGAAAATGAATAAAACATTCATGCCGGTATATAACCAAAATGTTTGTGCGACACCAATATTATTTAATAATGTAAGGAACGTTGCGCCAATAATCATATTTGAGATCCAGTTTGTGGCTGTAGAACAAGTTACACCAAAATCACGACTTTTAAGGGGTTGTATTTCAGAACATAAAATCCACACAACAGGTGCCGCACTCATTGCATAACCACCAATACACATAATCGCCATACCCACTGCTGCATAGGATGTGAGTGATGATGCATTACCATTTTCAATAAGTTGCAAACAAATACCTAATATCAAAGTACCTAAAGCCATAATACCAAATCCAACTTTTAGAATTGGTTTTCGGCCCAGTTTATCAACCGTAAAAATCGCAATAAATGTTGCTAATACAAAGGTCAACCCGACAATTATTGTTGCAATCATTTGTTGTTGTGTGCTTTCAAAGCCTGCAAGGCTAAAAATTTTAGGAGCGTAATACATAATGATATTCATTCCGGTAAACTGTTGCATCGCTTGTAAAGCCATACCAAGATAAACTGTTCGGCGAACATTTTTGTTTACCTTAAACAGTGTCCATCCTTCCTGTTTTTCTTTTAAACTGTCTTTAATATCATTAAACTCTTGCTTAATTTTTTCAGGGTCGCTACGGATTGACTTTAAAACCTGCTCAGTTTCATTTAATCGTCCTTTTGATGCCAACCATCTAGGGCTATTAGGCAGAAAAATAACAACAATAAATAAAATAATTGCTGGTACAGAAATAATACCCAGCATCATTCGCCAATTACCCGTGTAACTAAAATAAGTATCAGATAAAAAAGCTACCAAAATACCAACTGTAACCAGAAGCTGATAAGCGGCAATCATTTTTCCCCGAATATTTTCTGGAGCCATTTCAGAAAGATAAAGAGGTGCGGTGTATGATGCGATGCCAACGGCAAAACCTAAAATAACTCGCCAAACCAGCAGGACTTCTACATTAGGCGCTAAAGCAGATCCAAAGCAACTTACAATAAAAAACAAGGCTCCCGCTAATAAACTATACTTTCTTCCTAAATAAAAAGATAACCACCCATTAGACAATGCTCCTAAAGCGGCACCCAACATCATAGAACTTACTACCCATTCTTGTAGTTGAGTCGTTAATTCAAATTGAATTGTGATGAACGGTAAAGCTCCTGCAATAACACCAATATCCAAACCAAACAATAATCCCGCCATTGCAGCAGAAAAGCCAATTAAGAAAGTCATCTTTTTGGCAGAATCTTTTGCTATTTCATTCGTCGCTAAAAGCGTATTTATACTCATGTTTTTTACCCTTTTATTCTGTAATTTTGGAAATAATTGGAAAAAAATATTTCCAATTATTAAATTAAAATGAAGTTATCAAGCATAAGGATTACAATACGCAATCTCATTCCAACGTAATTCATTTCTAAAATCATTAATTCGCGTGTCACCATCAATAACTAATAATTCAATATTGTGCAGTTGTGCATAAAGTCTAAAGTAGTCCATTGAAAGTGCTTGGGTATAAACTGAATGATGTGCAGCACCCGCTAAAATCCATGCTTCAGCAGATACATTAAGTGATGGTTTTGGTTTCCAAACTGCACAAGCTACAGGTAATTTGGGTAGTGTATAAGGCTGTTTAATTGTTTCGATCTCATTGGCGACTAATCTGAAACGATTACCGATATCGATCAAACTTGCATTTATGGCTAAACCTGGCTTTGATGGAAAAATAAGCCGTGCAGGATCAGCTTTATTGCCAATACCTAAATGTTGGATATCTAACAAAGGTTTTACACCATCATCTATAATTGATGGGCAAACTTCTAACATATGTGAACCGACAACTAATTCATTACCTTTTGTAAAATCATAGGTATAATCTTCCATAAATGCAGTACCACCAATAAGACCTTTAGCCATTAATTTCATAGTGCTAAGTAAGGCTGCGGTTTTCCAATCCCCTTCACCAGCAAAGCCATAACCTTTAGCCATTAATCGCTGAACGGCAAGTCCGGGTAATTGCTTCATACCATATAAGTCTTCAAACGTTGTAGTAAATCCAGAATAGTTGCCTTGTTTTAAGAATTGCTCAATTCCTAATTCAATTCTCGCTGCATCAATTAGATTTTGTCTTTTTTCACCATTAATTTGTGCAACAGGAGTAAGTTGATAAAGTGTTTCGTATTCATCAATTAATTGATTGATTTGGCTGTCATTAATTGAATTAATGACTGACACTAAATCGCCAACTGCATGGGTATTGACCGAATAACCAAATTTAATTTGTGCAGAAACTTTATTACCTTCTGTTACCGCAACTTCCCGCATATTGTCGCCAAATCTAACAATTTTCATGGTTTTTTCTGCATTAATTGCAACGCAAACTCTCATCCATCGTGCAATTTGATCATGCACATCTTTATCTTTCCAATAACCCGTTACCAGAGAATGAGGTTGGCGCATACGAGAACCAATAAAACCAAATTCGCGTCCACCGTGCGCAGTTTGATTGAGATTCATAAAATCCATATCCATTGAATCCCAAGGAACGACTTCATTAAATTGAGTATGAAGCTGTAAAAGAGGTTTTTGTAAATGATTTAATCCATTAATCCACATTTTAGCGGGTGAAAACGTATGTAACCACGTTATTAATCCAACACATTTTGAAGAATAGTTTACGTCCTGACAAAGGTTGTATATATCGTCAGGTTTTGTCGCAAGTGGTTTAAGAATAATCTTTACTGGTAAATTTGCTTCTTTATTAAAATAATCCGTTACCTCTTGGATATTCTTTTTTATTTGTTCAAGTGCTTCTGGTCCATAAAGGTGTTGACTACCAGCAACAAACCAAATTTCAGCTTCTTCATAAACAAACATAATGGACTCCTTTAGAATTTATTCACATTGTTGGTAAAACTAAGCGTTATAGTTAGGTTCACTCGATGCAGACCAAACTAAATACTTTTCATATAATTCCTGATATTTTTCTACCCTATTCTCATTAGGGGTAAATGTGGTTTCGAGCTGACTGGACATCCTATTTTGAGCACTTGGGATATCTGTATAAACATTGGCTGATACGGCGGCAAATATTGCAGCGCCTAATGCACAACATTGTTCTGAACTCACCACAGTTAGTGGTCTATTCATTACATCAGCACAAGTTTGCATAATGATGGGTGACTTTTTAGCTATTCCCCCTAATGCTACAATGTCATTAACTGGCACATGTTGATTAATAAAACATTCCATAATGGCTCTTGCACCGAAAGCAGTTGATAAAATCAAACTACCAAATAAGGTGGCTGCATCAGTTGAAATAGTTAAATTAGTAATAACACCTTTAATTCGTTGATTAGCGTAAGGGGTTCTTCGACCATTGAACCAATCAAGAGTGATTGGGATAGTATCTAAATTTGGATTTTCGTCCCAAGCTTGTGCAATATCGCTTAGAAGATTATGTTTTAAAGTTTGTACAGTCGATTGTAATTCTGGGGAAGTTGAAATTAATTTTTCTAATGGCCAACACACGAGTTTTTGAAACCATGCATATATATCGCCAAAAGCGGATTGACCAGCTTCAAGACCAATAAAATTGGGCATTACGCTACCATCAACTTGGCCACAAATACCCTTAATTGAACGATTAGCAATAACAGTTTGCTCAGCTAATAAAATATCGCAGGTCGAAGTACCAATTACTTTCACTAACGTATAAGGTTTTGCACCCGCACCAACGGCACCCATATGACAATCAAATGCACCACCTGCAATAACGACTGTTGGTGGTAATCCTAATTTTTCAGCCCATTCTTGGGTAAGAATTCCAACTTTATTGTCAGCAGTATAAGTTTTTTCAAATAAAGGATAAGGTAAAGCAGTGACTAAAAGTGGATCGATTTTTTCAAAAAATTCATAAGGAGGAAGGCCATTCCATTCTTCGCTCCAAAAACACTTATGACCAGCAGCACACCTACCACGCTTTATCTCATTCGGTGCGGTCGTTCCTGATAATAAAGCAGGTACCCAATCACAAAGTTCAATCCAAGATGCAGAAGCATTTTTTACGCCATTATCTTGACGAAAAATATGCAAAATTTTTGCCCAGAACCATTCCGAAGAATATACTCCACCGCAATATTCTAAATATTTAGCATAAGGTTCATTTTTGCAAACGTTATTAATCTCTTCCGCTTCATTTACTGAAGTATGGTCTTTCCATAAAATAAACATCGCGTTAGGATTATCCATAAACTCTGGTTTTAAAGCTAAAACATCCCCATTTTCATCAATAGGGGCAGGCGTAGAGCCAGTTGAATCAACACCAATTGCAACCACATTTTGTGCATCTGATTTAAGTTGTTTTACAACCGATTGTATTGATTGAGTCATTGACTCAATATAATCAAGGGGATGATGTCTAAATTGATTTTTTTTAGGATCACAAAACTGACCTTTAGCCCAACGTGGGTAATAAACGACTTCTGTAGCTAATTCTTTTCCATTCTGACAATCGACAGCTAATGCTCTGACAGAATCACTACCAAAATCTAATCCAATGGTTATTTTTTTATTCATCCGCTAACACCTCTAAGAAAAATCAAATGGAGTTTTTAGGAGAATAATTAATTTCGGATAGAACAAGTAGGTGTGTTATTGCTATAAATATAGACGATTTTGCACACCTAATTTGTTTTGTGATGAAGATCTCACAATTGTCACTACTCAAAAAAATTTTTTATGTGAAAATAAAAAAATCTCGAAAAGTAGGAGATGACATATGACAAATCAACAACAAAATGACCCTTTATTACCGGGTTATTCATTTAATGTCCATCTGGTTTCTGGACTAACACCGATTGAAAAAGAAGGAAAATTTGATTTCTTTATTGACCGCCCAAATGGACTAAGTGGCTACATTATTAATCTTACTTATGCAGGGCAAGGAACGATTTATCGTAACGATGAATCATTTAACTGTTATCCGGGAGATTTTGTCCTTTTTCCACCAAAAGAACCTCATTTATATGGGCGAAAAGAAGATGAAAACAATTGGTTTCATTTTTGGATCTATTTC
This sequence comes from uncultured Gilliamella sp., assembly GCA_946481345.1. Taxonomy (GTDB): domain Bacteria; phylum Pseudomonadota; class Gammaproteobacteria; order Enterobacterales; family Orbaceae; genus Gilliamella. The sequence goes on from CAMLMY010000007.1 coordinate 27,700, forward strand.
AGACCAAAATCAACCTGGAAGTATTTATTAACTTGGGAGAATCGAATAAAAAAGACTGGCTTTTATCGCCCTAATACTCAAGTCAAAGATGAGTTCGAAAAATTATTCATTAAAATCGTCGAGGTAGGGCAATCAAGTACAATTTATTCTGAAAATTTAGCAATGAGCATGTTAGAGCAATTTTTAATACGTCGTGCACAAGAAACATCAAGCACTAACCATCCTAAAATTGATACACGAGTACTGCAAGTTTGCAACTATTTAATTGATACACTGGATGAAAACAACTTTAAGCTTGATATTGTTGCCCAAAAAGTTTGTTTGTCGACATCTCGAATTGCTCATATTTTTAAAGATCAGATTGGTATGTCAATTGGTGAATGGCGACAAGAGCAGCGCGTAAATCGTGCTAAACTATTATTGCAAACCACTAACCTGAATATTGCCGATATTAGTCGAACAATTGGATTTGATGATCAGCTCTATTTTTCGAGAATTTTCAAAAAAAGAATTGGACTAAGCCCTCAAAAATATCGTCATAGTACTCAAGAGCAAAATGAACGAAAAATCCAACGTGTCAATTCGCTTTATCTATATGATAAATAAAATAGCTGAATTGCTAAAAAATTTTAGCTAAGTAGCGACATTTCTATAAGGCATTAAATTTTAATAAACCAAAAATTATTTATGCGGTAACCAGAGAACGGAACGCTGTCTTTTTTCGCATTTTATTAAAGTAAATGCCCTTATAGATTTTTTATAAGACTGAATTTAGCTAACATAAAAGCAATTAAATTCTAATAGTTATCAAAATTACTAAACTTAACTATATTAAGATAATCGAAAGTTGCTTTTTTGTAGCTATTAAAATATCAAGGAAGTAGATCAATTTTAGTTGAGTATTCATAAGTAGTGTTTGGATAAAAAAAGATGATATCAACCCCCAATAGTTGTAAAAAATCTTAAATCAAGATACCTCTAATTATCAGGAATTAACAAAGATTATTTATTTAATTACTTCCTTTCAAAATAAAATAATTCAAATGTTTTGATTTTTTTTAAGAAGTCAATACTAAACATCGTTCCTCGTTTTATATATAATAGCCACTTACAGACTTGGATTTAGAATATAAATTTCGGAGTTTTTCATGCAGCAGTTTCGTCCTATTCGTCGTGCTTTACTTAGTGTTTCTGATAAAACAGGAATTATTGAATTCGCCAAAGCCTTATCAGAAAGAAATATTAAACTCCTTTCTACTGGCGGTACCGCCAAATTATTAATCGATAACCATATTCCAGTCACCGAAGTATCCAATTATACGGGGTTTCCTGAAATGATGGATGGACGAGTCAAAACCCTACATCCTAAAATACACGGTGGCATTTTAGGACGTCGAGGTATAGATGACGAAGTCATGCAGCAACATCAGATCGATCCTATAGATATGGTGGTTGTTAATTTATATCCTTTTGCTAAAACGGTTGCTGATGCCAATTGTACTTTAGAAGATGCGATAGAAAACATTGATATCGGTGGACCAACCATGGTGCGATCCGCTGCAAAAAATAATAAAGATGTTGCCATCGTAGTTGATTGTCAAGACTATAGCACAATCATTGATATGCTGGATAAACAGCAAAATTGCCTATCTTTCAAATATCGATTTAGTTTAGCCATAAAAGCATTTGAACATACCGCTAAATATGACGGCATGATTGCTAACTATTTTGGCAAACTTGTTCCGCCATATTATGGTGAAATCGAAAAACCAGCAGGAGAGTTCCCGCGAACCTTAAATCTTCAATTCATTAAAAAACAAGATATGCGATATGGTGAGAATGCTCATCAACAGGCCGCTTTTTATATTGAAGAAAATCTTGAGCAAGCTTCGATTGCTACCGCTAAACAGCTACAAGGTAAAGAATTATCCTATAATAATATTGCCGATACGGATGCAGCGCTAGAATGTGTGAAATCCTTTGATGAACCCGCTTGCGTAATTGTTAAACATGCTAACCCATGTGGTGTTGCTGTAAGTGATAACATTTTAAATGCCTATCTTAATGCTTTTAAAACCGATCCAACTTCCGCGTTTGGTGGAATTATTGCTTTTAACCGACAGTTAGATGCTAAAACAGCCCAAACAATCATTGATAAACAATTTGTCGAAGTGATTATTGCACCGTCAATTAGTACTGATGCATTAGCTATCACACAAACTAAAAAGAATGTACGAGTGCTTGAATGTGGTGAGTGGTCAACGTCATCGTTAGCGAGTTTGGACTTTAAGCGAGTTAATGGTGGTTTATTAGTGCAAGAGCGTGATTTGGGTATGATTACACCCGAGCAGTTAACTGTCGTCACCAAGCGCCAACCAACTGAGCAAGAGCTTTCAGATGCTCTATTTTGTTGGAAAGTGGCTAAATTTGTAAAATCGAACGCGATTGTTTATGCAAAAAATAAAATGACCATCGGTATTGGGGCTGGCCAAATGAGTCGTGTGTACTCAGCTAAAATTGCTGGTATTAAAGCACAAGACGAAAATCTAGAGGTTGCCGGTTCTGTTGTTGCTTCTGATGCCTTTTTCCCATTTCGTGATGGTGTTGATGCGGCAGCGGCAGCTGGGGTAACTTGTGTAATCCAACCAGGTGGATCGATTCGTGATGAAGAAGTCATTCAAGCTGCAAATGAGCATAATATTGCGATGATTTTTACCAACATGCGCCATTTTAGGCATTAATGCGTTTTTCTAGTTTGTTTTATATTTATTAAAATTACATTGGTTATCTTCTTAAGGAAGAAGCATATAAAGGATCTTTTATGAAAGTATTAGTGATTGGGAATGGTGGACGAGAACATGCGTTAGCTTGGAAAATAGCACAGTCACCATTAGTATCAAAAGTCTTTGTCGCTCCAGGAAATGCAGGGACTGCACTTGAATCAGGTCTGGAAAATATTAACATTAAAGCGACGGATGTTAGCGGATTATTGAATTTTGCTCAGCAAGAGCAAATTGATCTTACCATTGTTGGACCTGAAGCTCCATTAGTCATTGGTGTTGTTGATAGCTTTCAAAAAGCTGGATTAAAAATCTTTGGTCCAACAAAATCGGCATCACAACTTGAAGGTTCGAAAGCCTTTACCAAAGATTTTTTAGCACGGCATAATATCCCAACCGCCGAATATCAGAATTTTACTGAACTTGAACCAGCGCTAGCTTATATTCGTGAGAAAGGCGCACCAATTGTGATTAAAGCTGATGGTTTAGCTGCAGGTAAAGGTGTTATTGTTGCCATGACACTAGAAGAAGCCGAAGCTGCTGTAAACGATATGTTGGCAGGCAATGCTTTTGGTGATGCTGGACACCGTGTGGTTATTGAAGAGTTTTTAGAGGGTGAAGAAGCCAGCTTTATTGTTATGGTGGATGGCAAAAATGTTGAACCAATGGCAACCAGTCAAGATCATAAACGCGTTGGTGATGGTGATACTGGTCTTAATACAGGTGGAATGGGAGCGTATTCGCCAGCACCAGTTGTGACCGATGAAGTTTTTGCTAAAATCATGGAGCAAGTGATCTATCCAACTGTCAATGGTATGGCGCAAGAGGGCAATGTATATGTTGGCTTTTTATATGCAGGTTTAATGATTGATAAAGAGGGAAATCCCAAAGTTATTGAATTTAACTGTCGCTTTGGTGATCCTGAAACTCAACCTATCATGATGCGTTTGCAGTCAGATTTAGTCAAATTATGTTTAGCGGCAGTCGATGGTAACTTAGATACCGTAAAATCAAAATGGGATCCTAGACCAGCATTAGGTGTTGTAATGGCTGCAGGAGGTTATCCTGGCGAATATAATACGCAAGATGAAATCATTGGATTACCAACCGAATCATCTTCAGATTGCAAAGTATTCCATGCAGGTACTAGCTTTGAAAAAGGGCAAGTGTTTACCAAAGGTGGGCGCGTTCTTTGTGTCACAGCTTTAGGTAACACAGTCCTAGAGGCTCAACAACGTGCTTATCAGCAAGTTAATAATATTCGTTGGCATGGCTGTTTTTATCGCCATGATATAGGTTATCGAGCCATTGAGCGTGAAAAACATAGTCATAAACAGTAATATTAGCTAAATTTAATAACTCAAGGCGTCCTAGGACGCCTTTTCATTAACAAAAATGTTAATCAAAAGTCTAAACTTTTAAAGAAATGGAAAACTTATTAATGACTAAAAAACACAAAAAGGGCTAAAACCGTTCCTATAACAACGATATTATAAATACCATAGGCTCGAATAAAATAGGCGATGGAAGGTGAAAAAATAGGTAAATACGACGCTATAATACATACAAAGATAGCGATAAATAAGTATTTTAACCAATTTTCACATTGTTTATCCCAAATAAATATTATAAATACAGTAATAATTGATAACATAAAGGAAGAAGATGCCAATTTTACGTTCTTAGAAGTAAATATGCCATGCCAACTTTCTACTGAATAGTCTACAAGGCCTGCAACGAACAAACCTGGTAATATTATACAAGCCCAAAGAATTTTTTCTAAAATAAAAACAATCGTTTTTTTCATGTTTTTCAGTATTTCCTTATTTTCGAAATTATTATCTAAGTTATAACTAAATTTTATATCAATATCATATTGATGCATAGCATGTTGTAAATCAATAAGATAACACAATAATACAGATGAAAATTGAATATAAAAAATTGTTTAATTAATATAACTGTATATGTTGGAAAGGTTAAAAAAACAAAAACTATTTCGTTAATAAATTTTTTAAATTCAGAAATTAATGTAATTCAAATTCTAAAAGAAAACATATCAATTAATTGGGTATTAATTGGATGCAATAAAATAAAGAGTAAGCAAATAGGTAATAATGATTTTATAAGAGTTAATAGAGTTAATAGAGTTAATAGAGTTATCACTAGACTGAAATAGCTTATATTATTTTAGTAAATAAAATGACTATTTATATATAATATGTGGATCGTTATTATTACAGCTAACATAAAAATAGCTTAGTGAAAATAACATTTAATTGAAAATAACTAATGCTTTATTTTATGAAGATACTTTCGATAATTTTTTAGCCCAATCATTTTTACCGTCTAATTTTTTATGATCTAAATTAGCGTCTGAATAGTAAATTGCTGTTGATGTATAATTTAATAAAGCTTGATCTCTGCCTTTTGTGTTTATCAATATTAATAATTTATTAATAAAAATTAAAAATGAATTAAGAATCCTCTGATTGTTCTTGATAAATTGAATGTTCATTTTAAGTTATATCACTCTGTGTTATGCTAGCATTAATATTAGATCACAGGATGTTACTTATGATAAAAGATCCTTTCTTTGATAGAGAATCAGAAAAGTATGATTCCCCAATTGCCAGTCGTGAACTTATTTTAGATTACCTTAAAAAAGAAGCAAAACCTGCCAATTTAGAGAAAATTGCCCAAGCTGTGGCGATTAAAAATGATGAGCAAAAAGTGGCTTTGCATCGTCGTTTACGTGCGATGGAACGTGATGGACAAGTCGTGTTTACTCGCCGTAAATGTTATGCCTTACCTGAAAAATTTGATATGGTTAAAGGAAGTGTAATTGCACACCGTGATGGCTTTGGTTTTTTGCGAGTAGAAGGTAATCCAGAGGATTATTTTTTATCACCAGAACAGATGAAAAAAGTGTTACAAGGCGATGTGATTTTAGCTCAACCATTGGGAACCCAATATCGTGGTAAAGTCGAAGCGCGAGTCGTGCGAATTTTAGAGCCTCGTAGTAATTTTATTGTCGGACGATATTTTATCGAACAAGGTGTAGGCTTTGTAGTGCCGGATGACAGTCGTTTAAATTTTGATATCTTGATTGTGGGCAAACCCGACCGTACGGTACGTATGGGCTCTGTTGTGGTAGTTGAATTACAGCAACGACCAGAGCGTCGTCAAAAAGCGGTAGGGATCATTAAAGAAGTGCTTGGCGAAATTATGGGAACCAATCTTGCCATTGATATTGCACTTCGTAATCACGAGATCCCTTATGAATTACCGAAAGCGGTTATAAAAGAGACCAGCAAATTTACCGAACAAGTTCCAGAAAATGCTAAAAAAGGACGTAAGGATTTGCGTGAATTACCTTTGGTTACAATTGATGGCGAAGACGCTCGTGATTTTGATGATGCTGTCTATTGCCAAAAAAATCGTGGAGGAGGTTATCGCTTATGGGTCGCAATTGCAGATGTAAGTTACTACGTTCGTCCAGGTAAAGCATTAGATAAAGAAGCCTGCTTACGCGGTACATCAGTCTATTTCCCATCTCGCGTGATCCCTATGTTACCAGAAGTGTTATCTAACGGGCTTTGTTCGTTAAACCCGCAAGTTGATCGCTTATGTTTAGTGTGTGAAATGACTGTATCAAATAAAGGTCGTCTAACAGGTTATGAATTTTACGAAGCTGTGATGAATTCGCATGCAAGATTGACTTATACCAAAGTTGCTAAGATTTTAGATGGTGATAAAGAATTACGTGAGCATTATCGTGATTTAATCCCACATCTTGAAAACTTGCAAGGTCTTTATAATGTACTTGATAAAGCTCGTATTGCACGTGGTGCGATAGGTTTTGAGTCCGAAGAACCAAAATTTATTTTTAATGCCGATAAACGTATTGAAAGTATCGAATTGACTCAGCGTAATGTTGCTCATAAAATCATTGAAGAATGTATGATCTTAGCGAATGTAGCTGCTGCAAAATTCGTGATTAAAGCTGATGTACCATCTTTATTCCGTGTACATGATAAACCTGATGAAGAGCGTATGAATAATCTGCGCAGTATCTTAAGTGAACTTGGGTTATCACTTGGAGGTGGTTCGAATCCTAAACCAAAAGATATTGCTGAGTTAATGGTTGCGGTTGAAGAGCGACCAGATCATGATATGCTACAAACTGTTATTTTACGATCAATGAAACAAGCCATTTATGATCCAGAAAATCGTGGACATTTTGGCTTAGCACTTGAAGAGTACGCACACTTTACTTCGCCTATTCGTCGTTATCCAGATTTACTCTTACATCGAGCCATTAAATGGATTTTAGCTGATCAAAATCACAAAACAAGCAAAACGGGAGGTTATCGTTATAGTACCAGTGAAATGCTTTACTTTGGTGAACACTGCTCAATGACAGAACGTCGAGCTGACGAAGCTGTTCGCGATGTAGTAGATTGGCTTAAATGTGATTACATGCAAGATCATGTTGGTGAAGTCTTTAACGGAACTATTTCAAGCGTGGTTAATTTTGGATTCTTTGTTCGTTTGGATGATTTGTTTATTGATGGTTTAGTTCATGTCTCTTCACTTGAAAACGATTATTATAATTTTGATGGCTCACGCAACCGTCTTATCGGCGAAAATACTCGTTTCGTATATCGTTTGGGCGATAAAGTACAAGTTAAAGTCGATAATGTGAATCCAGAAGAACGTAAAATTGATTTTTCGTTAGTGGGAAGTAATAATAAGCCGAAACGTCAAGGCAAAACAGCCAAAGATAGATCCAAACAGGATAAAATCGATTTAAGTGCTGATTTACCCATTAAACGAAAAGCGAAAAAATCATCCAGCAAGAAAAGAAGTACTAATGCTAGCACTAAAGCTGAAAATAAAACCCAAAGCAAAACCCAAAGTAAAACTAAGACCAAAACAAAAGCGAAAGCGATTGTAAAAACTAAAACTAAATCAAAAAATAACACTAAGAAAAACAGTAAATCGAAATCGACAACTAAAAAACAACGAGTTAAAACAAAGAGTAGCAAATAGATGAGTGAAACAGTTTATGGTATGCACGCTATTGAAGCATTATTAGCGCGTTCACCAGAAAGAATTATTGAGGTATTTATTATTAAAGGGCGTGAAGATAAACGTCTAATTGCCCTTATTCATCAATTGGAACAACTGGGATTGCCTGTTAAAGTAGCCAATCGTCAGTGGTTGGATGAAAAAACCAAAAATGGTGTCCATCAAGGTATTCTAGCTATGGTTAAACCAAGCCGTGGTTATCATGAAAACGATATTCCACTACTGATGGAACAGCAACCTAATCCTGTCATCTTAATTTTAGATGGTGTGACTGATCCTCATAATTTAGGGGCATGTATTCGTACAGCTGATGCAGCTGGTGTAAGTTTTATTATCGTGCCAAAAGATCGCTCAGCACCACTTAATTCTACCGCACAAAAAGTAGCGTGCGGTGCGGCAGAAAGTGTTCCTGTTGTGCGAGTAACTAATTTAGCGCGTACCATGCGAATGCTACAAGATGAATACCAAGTTTGGATTGTCGGTACTGCTGGTGAAGCCGATAGAACGCTTTATCAAACTGAATTTTATAAATCATCGACCCCGACGTCACTGGCTTTGGTGATGGGTGCAGAAGGTGAGGGCATGCGTCGTTTAACGAAAGAACATTGTGACGAATTAGTCAGTATTCCAATGTCAGGCATTGTCTCTTCGCTTAATGTATCAGTTGCAACAGGTGTTTGTTTATTTGAAATTGTACGCCAAAAGAGTAAATAGTAAGGGCGAGTAATATGCTAGGATTGCTTAAAAAACTATTACCAACCAAAAAAGAAATGCCAGCGCTTTCAGGGCGAGATCTTCATGGTCGTAATAATGTTGGTTATCCGACTATGCAAATTTCACGTGAAATTGATAATGTGGTAAAAACGCAATACAAAGCCATCAAACCGATCATCAACCAATATAAGGATACTCTATTTTTTAAATGGGGACCGAGTGTTATAAATGATAAATTGAACGATGAACAACTGGCTAATTTATCAGGTCGCAATTTACAAATGGTTTATTTGTTATTATTTCGTGACATGCTTCGGTACCTTTCTGAACTCGTTACGTTAAAAAATGTACCCGAAAACTGGCCAGAAGTTTTTGCCCAAACCGTGTTGGATAATTGTCGTATGCTTAGTGATGCAGACGATAAAGATATTGCGAAGAAACAGCAATTATTTGCTAATACTGAACGTTTTGCAGTGGATGTACCCATTGATGAAAAAAATCCAGATAACACTGAAATTCCTGATTGGACAGTACCTATTGCTGAACTGATCATGATTCCGTCAGATATGATCTATAAATGTCATCGCCCATTGATAACCGCAATTGAAAAACGAAAAAAACATGGTTAATGTTATTTTCTAAAAAATAATTAAATGAATCCTTAAAACAGGATTCATTTTTTATCTTTCTTTAATTTCCTTTCTTTGATTATTTCCAATCTATAAATTTTGCAATTTATATTTGCAAAAATACCAACTAGGTAAGCAAATTTATCTCACTTATACTGCATTTAAGAAGTAAATAGGTGAATAAGTTTATGCGAACAAGAACCATTGAATTATTTAAGAAATTTATTTCCATCGACTATCCTTTAACTGTCGAAATGTTATCGGAAGATTTCCAAATTAGTGCACGAACGCTACGCAATGAAATTAATGAAATTAATGCTTTTTTACAAAAAAGATGTTTACCCGAAATTTCAACGATACGTAATAAAGGCTTTATCATCGATGCCACACAAGAACAAAAACAGCAAGTCCATAATGCGTTATTAGGGGTATCTATTTCACCCATTTTAAGTAAGGATGAACGCCAATTTGATTTGTTGTTATCCATTGCTTTCTCTAGCTGCCCAACTATTTTATGTCATAAAGAAAATATCTATTTTGTTTCGAAAAGTGTATTAGATGAAGATATTCGTAAACTTAAAACACGATTAAAAAAATACGATATTGAATTAACCAGCTTGCCTAAACAAGGAATGCAGCTCATAGGATTAGAGCGCTCTATTCGTTTAATGATGTATGAAGCAATTAACCAATTCTATGGTAATCTAGAATTGAATAAACCATTACATGAACTGAGTTTAATACAGCAATTACTCTTTAAGTATGTACCTCAAAATCTGATTATAAACCTATTAAAACTTGCCCATAAAACCATCAGTCAAATTCATGATGAAATTTATGTTCAACAAATTGTAATTTTTACTGCCATTTGGGTCATTCGCAATCAACATCAACATCATTTAACTATGGTTAGAGCCGATTTTAAACACCATGAATCGGGGCAAATCACAAAATTTATTCATTTAGTTTGCCAACATGAAAAGTTGCAAACCAATCGACAAGAACAACAATATATTATCTACATGCTTGAAGCATTCAACACTAAAGATATTAATAACTATGTCGAGTGGTTAAATGCACAGTTATTGGCAATTAAATTGGTGAATTATGTTGAAGAAAAAACACAAATTCCATTTTCAACCAAACAAGAACAACTTTATGAAAACCTTTGTAAACACTTAGCAGGATTGATTGCCAGAGTAAGTAATAATATCCACATTATTAATCCGTTACTTGATAATATTAAACAAAATTACGATGAAATTTACACCGTAATTAAACGCTTTATACAAAGCCCTGAAGCAAATTTAAGTCATAAAGTTTCTGACGATGAAATCGCCTTTTTAACAATTCATTTTTCTGCTTTTGCTAGTGCAATTAACCAAGATCGTAGCTATTTTTTTAAAGCAGTGGTTGTTTGTGATCATGGCATTGCGACTTCTAATTTATTAGCTGAAACACTCAAAGAGTTTTTTAATATTGATATTTTGGCCATTCTAGGTCGAAATAATTTTGATCTATTAGATCAGCTTGATTATGACTTAATTTTTTCTACATTTCCGTTACAGCATTCGGCTCATCCCGTATTGGTGTTAGAACCCATTTTGAAAGAAAAAAATCACCCCATTATCACCGATTTTCTAGCTAAACACCGATCGAATCAACGCATTGTCAACCATTTAGATGATGCCACTGATCTTTTTTACTCTCTTGTCAATTTAATTCAAGAAAGTGGTGGCGTTGTGTCTGCACCAATCTATAACCGGCTTGAGAAGTGTTTAGCGATTAATAATCTTAAAATCAATAAAAGGAAAATTCAGCCTATGTTGAAAGATATTTTGACTGATGATGACATCATATTACAGCAAGATTGCCGTGATTGGCGACAAGCTATCACTACTGCTGCTGAACCACTACTAAAAAAAAGTTTCATCTTACCATCCTATATCCAAGCCATGATTAGCTCGGTTGAACAATATGGTCCGTATATTGTGATAGGAAAGGATTTAGCATTAGCACATGCTCGACCAGAAGATGGCGTGAATCAATTAGGGGTGAGTGTGGTAACGATGCGTGAACCTGTGGATTTTGGTAACTCAGATATGGGGCCAGTAAAAATTATATTTTGTTTGGCAGCCATCGATTCTTTTTCTCATCTCAATATTATGCGTAGCTTAATTGAGTTGATTAATGATGAACAAAAACTTACGCAACTCACCACGTGCCAATCGGTACAGGAATTTAAAACAATTTTATTTAATGAAACAAAATCGGCTTAAACAACTCAGTCGTAGGAGGATTGAAAATGAGTAATTTAACTATTTTATTTGTTTGTGGCGCAGGATTAGGCAGTAGTTTTGCTGCACAAATGGCTACCGAAGACGTGCTAAAAGCTAAAGGTATTGAAGCTAATTTAGATCATACTGATATTTCATCCGCTGCGGCGATGAATGCCGATATCATTATCACGGCTGAAAACTTTCGCCCACAGTTTGCCAAATTCAATATCAACGATAAAACCACCATCGTGTTTCTTAGAAATATTGTTTCCAAAGTTGAAATTGAGGAAAAGCTTTGCCCCGTTTTACAGCAAAAAGGACTGATTTAGTCGCGATAACAGGAGAATATTATGAATGTGATTAACTTTATTATCGACAATATTTTAACGCAGGCTTCAATAACCATTAGTTTAATCGCCATGCTTGGGCTTATTTTACAAAAAAAATCAGTCGGACAAATTATTTCAGGAACACTAAAAACCTTATTAGGCTTTCAGGTGTTAAATGCAGGTTCAAGCATTATTGTTGGTAGTTTGACTTATTTTGGTCAAATCTTTACCGCCGGTTTTGATATGCAGGGAATTATTCCATCCATTGAAGCCATAAATGGACAAGCCATGAATCAACTAGGTTTAGGTCGCGATATTGCACTGACCTTTTTGATGATCTTTATTTTCAATATTCTTATTGCTCGTTTGACTCGTTGGAAGTATATCTTTTTAACTGGACAGGCGATTTTGTGGATGGCGACCATGACGACCGTATTTGGTAGTGTAGCAGGCCTTTCTGGAATAGCTTTAATTTTAGTGGGAGGTTTAATTGGTGCTATTTTTGCAGTAATGATGCCAGCCATTGCGCAGCCAATTATCTATAAAGTGACAGGATCAAATGATATTGCTCTTGGTCATTTTTGTACAATCGGTTATCTATTTGAAGCGGGTGTTGCTTATGTAGTGGGTGAAAAAGGTGAGAACAAACGCTCAATTGAAGATATGAAATTGCCCAAGTCATTCGAATTTTTACAAGATACTTATCTATCTGTAATGGTGGTTATGGTACCACTTTATGTCATTACTGTACTGTTTGCGGGTGAACAATATGCCTCAACTTTATCAGGCTCACAAAACTATGTGATTTATGCCTTTACACAATCAATTATTTTTGTGGTAGGGATCTATGTATTGTTAGCAGGCGTGCGCTTATTGCTGGGTGAAATCGTGCCAGCGTTTAGGGGAATTGCCATGAAAGTGGTACCAAATGCCATTCCAGCGCTTGATTGTCCGGTGTTCTTTCCATATAGCCCAAATGCAGTAATTTTAGGTTTTATTACTACTTCAATTGGTACAGTGATTGCGATGTTAACACTGCCGTTCTTTGGTTTAGCGATGATCTTACCTGGCATGTTAACTAACTTTTTTGCAGGGGGAACCGCAGGCATATTTGGTAATGCGATTGGTGGGCGTCGTGGTGCTTTAATTGGCGGGATAGCACATGGCTTTTTTATTACCTTATTGCCTGCACTGCTGGTTACTATTTTTACGCAAATGGGCTTTGTTAATGCTACAGCAACGGATGTGGATACCGTTACAGTCGCATTACTTTATGCGTGGGTGTTAGGTCCAATTTTGAAACACTTTTAACAAGGATAATTGCTATGTTTAGCTTCTTCAGAAAAAACAAACCAAAAGTCGAAGAACCCAAGACCGAAATAAAAGCCAGTTTAACATCAGAACAAATCGTTCAAATTGAGCAATCGATTCAGCAATTGCAACAACAAATTGCGAACAGTGACGATGCAAAACTTTTGGCTGTTTTATACGAAAAAACAGGAATGTTGTATTACCAATTAGAACGTATTGATTTAGCGATTGAGTATTTAGAAATCAGTTTACAACATAAAAAATCAATTGGAGAGGGTTATAAAATTTTAATGAGTTTATATAACCTAAAACGCGCCGAGGCTGCAACACATGGGTCAATGGCTGATATCGATTTTTGGCTGAATAAAATGGATTCCATGCGTAATATCGCCAAACAAGTTACGATTCTACGAGATTAAAGGAAAATTATTATGTATACCAATTTAAAAGCTGTCACTTCATTAGCGCAAAAGCTTAATTTTACCGTAGGTGCATTTAATACACATAATTTAGAAATGTTACCCGATATGCTTCGAGCAGCCAAAGAAGTAGGTGCCCCCATTATTATCCAAACAAGTGTCGATACGGCACGTTATATTGGCTATAAAGTTTTGGTAAATGCAGTAAAAGCCATCGCAGATGAAGAGATAGTCGATGCTGTATTGCACTTAGATCATGCCAAAAATTTTGATGATATTAAACAAGCTATCGACAGCGGTTTTACCTCAGTCATGTTTGATGGTTCTTCACTGCCTTTTAAAGAAAACATATTAAAAACGCGCGCGGTTGTTGAATATGCCCATGCGCGTGGAGTCTCAGTTGAAGGGGAGCTGGGCACCATAGGTGGTACAGAAGAGGGGATTAAGGTTGATGATAATGACAAAGTCTATACTAACCCTAAAGATGCGTTAGAATTTGTTAAAGCAACGGGTATTGATGCTCTAGCCGTTGCGATTGGCACTAATCATGGACAATTTAAATCAAAAACAGAAGTGAATATTCCGTTATTGAAAGAAATTTATTCTCTTGTCAATATTCCGTTGGTTATTCATGGTGGGACAGGTGTTAAAGAAGAAGATTACCCTGAATTGATTAATAATGGTATTCGCAAATTTAATGTAGGTACCGAGTTATTAGTTAACTGGACACAAGTGGCCAAAGATAAGTTCGCACAAACTGAAGTCAATAAATCATTACGCCACAATGTTATTCCTGCTAATCAGGCAGTAAAGGAAATTGTGAAGCATAAAATGAGTTTATTTCTTAATGTGAATGGTCGTGTTAACTGAGGTGCATTGATATGCAGAAATATTTAATTTTACTGGCAGGTTGTCCATGTACAGGCAAAACGTATCTAGTTAAACAATTGCAACAGCAATTTAAAGACAGCTTTGTATTAACACCCGATGAAGCTAAAGTTTTGTATGCCGAATCGATCGGTTTTAATTCTAAAGCTGAAAAAGAGGCATTAGAACACAAAGTCTGGCATTTTTATTATGGTGTGTTGCAACTGTATATGGATGCAGGTAAAAAGATTATTATTTCTGAATATCCTTTCAGTGATAAGCAAAAAAAGCAACTCAGTAAATTTGCTGATCACTATTATTATCAAGTGATTACAATTCGCTTAGTTGCTGACTTTGATATATTATGGCAACGTCGCTACCTGCGCGACCGCTCGCCAGAACGTCATTTGAGTCATATTATGCAACATTATCACTATGGTGATAAACTTGAAGATCGCAATTTAGCCGACGATTTAGTGACGAAAGAACAATTTTATCAAATCTGTCAAACCAGAAAGTATGATCAGTTTGCTTTAGGTCAAGTGATTGAAGTAGATGTAACCCACTATGCAAAGGTCAATTATTCAAGTTTATTAGATGAACTCAAAAAAATTGTTAAATAACAACTCTTTTTAGGTAAAAATGCTGACTTACCTTTTCCTACTTGGTTTTGTCGGCATAGTTATTTTGTTTGCTTACTTACTTTTTATCATTTCAACAGCAAATCAATGATAAGAATTAAAAAAGTTTGCACAATAATGCTTAACCATACTGGGTTATTGCCATTATTGATAATATTAAGCGTAGATGATTTCTGGTAGTTTGACATCCCATGGTTGATTATCAATATGAGGTACTTTTTGGCAGGCAAACGCCAGACCGATAGGCAGAATTTGCTGGCTTTGGTAATTAGCTAACATACGATCATAATATCCTCCACCCATACCCATACGATAACCTCTTTCATCAAAAGCAACCAGTGGAGTAAAAATAATATCTAATTTTTGGAATGGTAATACATTTAGTACATTTAAAGCTGGTTGCAGTATATTAAATTTGTTTTTAATTAAAGATGTTTGTGGGGTGTATTTTAAAAAGAGTAAATGCGAAGAAGCAAATGGGTGTATAACAGGCAAATAGACAGACTTATTTTGTTGCCATAGATATTCTATAATCGGTTTCGTTTCCACTTCACCATCAAATGATAGAAATATTGCTATATTTTTTGCTAATTTTATATTTTGATGTTGAGTGATTTGTTGATAAATAGAATTTTGCGCATTAATGCGTTCGGTTAAGGAGAGTTGACGCCTTTTTTGACGTATATTCTGTCTAATATTCATCAGTTATCACTGTAGAAATAAAACAAGATAAAAGCACTCCAAGATGTCGTTTAGGGTCGTAACCCTTGAACCCAAGGTTCAAGGTGAACAACATGTTTCGATTTTTAGGTTTCCTTACAAGTAAGGCTTACACACCAATCAAAAGTCATATCATTCTAATATAAAGAGTATCGGCTCAGGGGACTAACCCACATCGCGAACATCCCAGAGATGCATATAATATTACAGAATTTAACAAATGATACAAGGAAGTTTTTATCAAATTTACAAATAAAAACGTTAATTGTTGGTATTCAAAGCAGAATCAAGCAATTGTTGTAGCATTTTTAGCCTATGGCTAAATTCGTTACTTTTTTCTTTTTCCTTAGTTAACTCGTAAGAAATATTGAGTGCTGCGGTCATGATAAGTTGCTCACTACCTATTTGTGGAGATTTTTCACGCAAATTAGATAAGCGCTCATCCAAATCTTTTGCGGCATTGGTTAGTGCGTCAACTTCATCAACCGGACAATTGAATTTTAATGTACGTCCAAAAATTTGAATAGTGACAGCTTGAGTTTCCATATTTAACCTATTGATTTATAAATTCATTAATTTTTTCTATAATATGTTCACAGTTTAATCCCATCTCATCTCTCATCTCATATTGAGATCCTTGGGGAATAAACTTATCTGGTAATCCAATATTTAAAATATCACATTTTATTTTTTTAGATAATAAAAATTCACAGACGCCACTACCAGCACCGCCTTTAATACTATTTTCTTCTACAGTGACAAGTATATTATGAGTTTGGCTAATGTGCAAAAGGACTTTTTCATCTAATGGTTTAACAAAACGCATATCTATGACTGTAGCATTAATTTTTTTACCCGCCTGTAAAACTTCAGGTAGTAATGTGCCAAAATTGAGTAAAGCTATATTTTCTCCCTCAATGCATAATTTTGATTCACCTATTGGTATGGGTGCTAATGGCTCTAATTGCACTCCAATACCTTCACCACGTGGATATCGAACTGCTACAGGACCATTATGCAAATAACCTGTATAGAGCATTTGTCGACACTCATTTTCATCACTAGGTGTCATTATGACAAAATTAGGTATGCAACGCATAAAACTTAAATCAAATGACCCCTGATGCGTTTCACCATCGGCACCAACAATACCTGCTCTATCTATAGCAAATAAAACAGGTAAGTTTTGAATGGCAACATCATGAATAACTTGGTCATAAGCACGTTGTAAAAAAGTTGAATAAATTGCTACGATTGGTTTTAAACCACTAATAGCAAAACCCGCAGCAAGTGTAACTGCATGTTGTTCAGCGATGGCGACATCAAAAAATTGATCTGGATAAAGATTGGCAAACTTGGTCATACCCGATCCTTCACTCATTGCAGGAGTGATAGCCATTAGTTGTTTATCATTTTGCGCCATTTCACACAACCAATCACCAAAAACTTGAGAATAGGTTGGTATAACTTTATTTGTCTCTGGCAATATTCCATCTTTGGGATTAAATTTTGGTACACCATGCCATAAAGTTGGATTTTGTTCTGCTGGTGCGTAACCTTTGCCTTTCTGCGTAATAACATGAAGCAATTGAGGGCCTTTTAGTTGCCGAACTTTTTGTAAAGTGGTTACTAAACTTTCAACATCATGCCCATCAATAGGACCAATATAATTAAAACCAAGTTCTTCAAATAAGATCGCTGGTGTCACTAAACCTTTTAAATGTTCTTCGGTTTTTTTAAATAATTCTTTTAAAGGTGGAATATTAGCAAGCACTCGTTTGCCACTTTCACGGAAAGAAGTGTATGTTTTACTTGAAAGAATCTGGGCTAAATGTTGGTTAAGTGCACCCGTATTTTCTGAAATTGACATGTCATTGTCGTTAACAATCACTAACATGTCGGGTTTAATATGCCCGGCATGATTCATTGCTTCAAATGCCATACCAGCGGTAAGTGCACCATCCCCAATAATTGCCGCTACCTTTTGTCCGGATTGTTTTTTTTGCTCACTAATAGCAATACCTAAAGCGGCACTGATAGAAGTCGAAGAGTGGCCTGTAGTTAAAACATCATATTCGCTTTCATTGCGATGTGGGAATGGATGAAGCCCACCTTTTTGCCGGATTGTGAGCATTTGATCACGTCGGCCAGTTAAAATTTTATGTGGATAAGCTTGATGACCAACATCCCAAATAATTTTATCAAAAGGGGTATGATAAACATAATGCAGTGCTACTGTTAATTCAACCACACCTAGTCCTGATGCTAAATGTCCGCTAGATTGACTTACACAATTTAATAAAAATTGTCTTAACTCACGACAAATTTCAGGCAGCTGAGATTGAGGATAACATCGTAGATCCTGTGGAAAGTTAATTTTTTTTAATAAGGGATAATTATCCAAATTCATTTTTATCATTAAGTCATCGTGTTAACTATTTCGATTTATAATAAAACCAGCGAGATCTTGCAGTGGTTGGCTATTATAAGGTATTTGGTTGAGACTATCGATAGCTTGATCATATAACTGTTTTGTCATGTCTATAGCTGTTTGTAAGCCTAATAAAGCAGGATAGGTAGATTTCTCATGTATAATATCGGAGCCTTTAGGTTTGCCCATAATAGCTTGTTCACCAATGACATCTAAAATGTCATCCTGAATTTGAAAAGCGAGTCCAATTGCTTGAGCATAGCTATCGAGCAAGGAATAGTAAGGCTTACTTATATCGCCACTGGCAAATGCACCTAATCGGACCGCCGCGTTAATTAATGTTCCAGTCTTATAGTTGTGGATTTTTTGTAAATGTTCAAGGGTGATAGATTGGTGCTCTGCTTGCAAATCAAGTGACTGTCCTAAGCACATACCCGCTAATCCGCTAGCATTGGCAAGTTCTGCAATCATATTAATTTTAACTTGATTATCTAGATGTTGGCTTTCAGATAATATGCTAAACGCTAATGATTGTAATGCATCACCAGCAAGTATCGCTTCAGCGTGTCCATATTGGATATGACATGTCGGTTTTCCACGTCGTAAGTTATCATTATCCATAGCCGGTAAATCATCATGAATTAATGAATAAGTATGAATCATTTCAATTGCAGCCGCTGCTTCATCAAGTTTTGATAACGGACAATCAAACATTTGCCCAGTTAAATAGACCAGTATTGGACGGATTCGCTTACCGCCAGCTAGCAAGCTATAGTTCATAGCTTGTTGCAATTTAGAAGAAGGGAACTGAGCAATATATGTCGTTAAGAACGTATTGATTCGCTCTTGTAATGGTTTTAAATTATTCATTATTATCGGTTAAAAATTCAGATAGTTCTGCATCACTATTTTCAGATAATAATATCTGAATGCGTTGTTCCGCTTGTTGTAATTGCTTTTGACCTGATTTAGCTAATTTGACACCTTTTTCAAACTCATTCAATGCTTCGTCTAATGGTAAATCACCATTTTCTAATTGTGAAACAATGGTTTCAAGTTGTTTAAGTGTTTCTTCAAAACTAGGTTCAGTTACTTGTTTTTTAGCCATATTGTATTCCTTGTTGTACAAAATGAGTATACACGTATTTTCAGTAATGGTGAATTAAGATGTTTTATACTCAAACGTATGCATTACCTGAAACTTTTTGACAAAATTTAATAATGTAATTTCGACAATGTACTTTAAAAAACGTAAATTCAACAACGTTAATTTAATTGATTAGCCATCACAGTAAGATATTTAATCTTTATTTCGGTTAAGTTCATCTACAGATAATAATGCAATGTCTGGATTAATTGGTTTTTTAACTTCTACGCCTAATTCACGAAATCGCTCAATTTGACCAATAATATTACCGCGACCTTTGGAGAGCTTATTAAGAGAGTTTTGATAAGTTTGTTGAGCTTTATCAAGCGTGCTACCAAGGTTTTCCATGTCTTCAACAAAACCGCGGACTTTATCATACAATTTACTTGCTTTATCTGCAATTAGCTCTGCATTACGATTTTGGTGTTCATAACGCCATAAATTATGAATCGTACGTAAGGCAACCAAAAGAGTGGTTGGGCTGACAATCATAATGTTATTTTTGAGCGCATCATTAATCAAAGATGGATCACTATCAATAGCACATAAAAATGCTGGCTCTACAGGGATAAACATTAATATATAATCTAATGAATTAATGCCAATTAACTTATGATAATCTTTTTGACTAAGCTGCTTTAAATGGTTACGTACTGAAGTTAAATGATCGGATAATGCTTTGGTTTTTACAATTTCTTCATCATTATTGAAATAACGTTCATATGCTACTAGTGTCACTTTTGAATCAATAACCACATCACCTCCTTGAGGTAGATGTACAATGACGTCAGGTTGTAAACGTTGGTTATTTTCATTGGTTAAATTGACCTGTGTATCATATTCATAACCTAATCTTAAACCCGAATTATCAAGTATTTGGCTAAGTATAAACTCTCCCCAATTTCCTTGAATTTTATTGTTACCTTTTAAAGCATTAGTGAGATTGGTTGCCTCTTTAGTCATTTGTTGATTCAGTTGCTGTAAATTGCGAATCTCATAAGTAAGCGTATGGCGTTCTTTTGCTTCCTCGCCAAAACTATCTTGCACTTGCTTTTTAAAGCTCTCCAATTGTTCTTTTAATGGTGATAATAAAAAATTAAGGCTTTGCTTATTTTGTTGTTCAATTTTTTTACCACTGTGCTCAAATATACGATTGGCTAAGTTTTCAAACTGAGTTGTAAGTCGTTGTTCACTTTGCTCAAGTATTGTCTGGCGTTCATGGGCTGCATTACGCGTTTCTTCTAAGCGCGTTTTTAGTTCACTAATAGTCGCAAATTGCGCGATATTTTGTTGTCGATACTGGTTTAACTCACTTTCAAGCTGATTTAATTCATTAGTTAATGTTTGATTCTCTTGTCTTATCTGAGAAAGTTGTAAATTAAATAATTGGTTTGAATTATTAATAACTAGCTGTGATTTAACTAATAAAATTAATAAAATCAATGACACTATTCCAAGAATAATCGCGACCCACTCAGTAAGACCAAAATTACTTATCATCACTAAGCCCTTTCAAAGGTAAATGAAATGACATCATCTAGTTTCTTTGAATCAAGCGCTAACATGATTAAGCGATCTAAACCTATCGCAACTCCAGCGCAGTCAGGTAGACCATTTTCCATTGCTGCTAATAGCTCAATATCGATTTCTTGTTCAGGAAGATTCAAATTGAGTCTATCTTGATTGTTTTGTTCAAAACGTAGTCTTTGTTCTTGTGGGTTTGTTAATTCTTTAAAACCATTAGCAAGTTCAACACCTTTGTAATAGAATTCAAAGCGCCCAGCAACGCGATGATCTTCACTGCTAATTGCAGCTAATGCTGCTTGTGAAGCAGGGAAGTTATATACG
Source organism: uncultured Gilliamella sp. (assembly GCA_946481345.1). GTDB lineage: Bacteria > Pseudomonadota > Gammaproteobacteria > Enterobacterales > Orbaceae > Gilliamella. Next base: position 48,909 of record CAMLMY010000007.1, read on the forward strand.
GCAATCGGTTTATCATGACCAATATAGGGTTCAACGCCAAAAGTAAATAAACATTGCAATAAACCATCTTTATCAAACTCTTCTGTTTTGATCCCGATATTGAGCTGATTCACTGCGTTAACTAACGTTGCTTGATCTGCTTCTAATGGATCAATATTAAGGTGACGTTGAAACGCTTTTTGGTAAGAAACACGTTCCGCTGGTTCACAATCTAAAATTGTTTGTAATAGATCATCAACTTCATTAATCATTTGCATCATATCAAATTGAATACGATACCATTCAAGCATAGTAAATTCAGGATTATGAAAATCGCTGATTTCCTCATGATTGCGAAAACATTTACAGATCTGATAGATTGGACCACTTCCCGCTGCTAATAAACGCTTCATGTGGTATTCTGGACTGGTAATTAATGACATCTTTCGCCCAAGCTGTTCGTCGAATTCCCCCGGTCTAAAAAAGGTAGTAGAGAAAGAACTCAAATGCACATCAGTAACGGCATATTGGCTCAAGGTCGGCGTTTCGACTTCCAATATACAGCGATCAGTAAAAAATTGTCGTACTTGTGAAATAATTTTCGCGCGCTTAAGTAGGTTATTGATAGATGCGGAAGGTTGCCAAGTCATAAAAAATATCCATGGATTTTGATCAATTACTAAAAGAAGAAAAATAGGGCTTAAGCCCTATTTTTTATTATTGACGTTCATTTTGCCATAAAGTGAATAAATTGTCGTATTTTTCTTGCAACTGCCAAACATGCTGATGTAGCTCAGAAAGAATGATTGGATCTTCCAAAATTGCTAACTGTTGTTCTTTATTGATTTTTTCTAAATCAGCTTGTTTAAATTGCTCAATTAGCTCAAGACGCCTTTGCTCAATTTTTATATTAGGTAAATGGCGAGAAGTGGACAATGCGCAAGCTAACGCATTGTAAATAGGATCAACCAATGCCATGATAAAACCATGTTCAACGATATTAGCTTCCGTTTTAACTAGATATTCTCCCGTCATGGTCACAGCTTTAGCTGGATGAGTTTCCTCTGGTGTTAAAAATAGACCTAGTTTTTTCGCGCTCATGCCAATGCTTGATAATCCTGAAATTCTAATCACTAATGGCGAAATAGTCAGTGGAATTAGAATAGCAATATACCAGTAAGTAAACTGAGGATTTAACCAAATAATCACGCCAAGCCAAATAATGCCTAATAAAGAGAGAGGCCAACAAAAATAGAAAGATTCACCCCATGTTAAAGCATCGTCGTTTCTTGACGGGGATTTCCATTGAATTTTACTGCCTAGCCATGCTTTTATCACAAACTTACTATGGAATATCATGCGTATTGGGGCGAGTATCATCGACCAGAACATTTCGATGAATATTGATAGAGTCAGCTTGAAAATCCCCCCCACATCTTTGGCACCTGTTTTAGCAATGATAATGCCATAACTAAAGAATTTAGGCGCAAACAATAATACCATCGTCGTAGATAACAATTGTAATGCCAAATTTTCATCCCATCTTGGCCATGTCGGATAAAATTGGTTAGGTTGGAAAAAATATTGTTGATCAGATAAATTAAAAACTAATAAAAGCAGCGTTGAGAAAAATAAAAATGTTAACCATAATAAAGATGAAATATAAGCCATTCCACTCGTTAAAAACATAACTCTGTGTGTTAAAGTTATACCACTTTTAAAAATCAATCTTAAATTAATTAAGTTCCCCATACACCAACGGTTATCTCGTTTTAGATCTTCAATCATATTGCCTGGTAGCTCTTCGTAACTGCCATTCATATTATAGGCGATCCAAACTCCATATCCTGCACGTCTCATTAAAGTCGCTTCAACAAGATCGTGTGACAAAATATGAATCGGCCCTTTACGTTTTTGTAGTGGGGATAAAATACAGTGTTCAATAAAAGGTTTTAAGCGAATCATCGCATTGTGTCCCCAATACTGTGCTTCACTAAGTTGCCAAAAATGGGTGCCTGCACAAAAAATATCACTGTAAATCTGATTGGCAAATTGTTGGATTCTACCATAAAGCGTCTTCATTCTAACTGATTTTGGCGGTGACTGTAATATGCCCGCTTTAGGTGTCATTTCCATCATGGCAATCATATTTAATATACAATCACCAGTCATAATACTGTCGGCGTCAAGTATTAACATATATTCATATAAATGTCCCCAGCGTCGACAAAAATCATCAATGTTACCACTTTTACGTTTTACTCGACGTTTACGATGTCGGTAAAAAATATTGCATCCATTATCATCTTTCTGAGCATTAAAATCTGCCCATGCTTTTAATTCATTTACATAAAGATCGGGATCATTCGTATCGCTTAAAATATAAAAATCACAGCAATTCGCGTGACCAGTTTCAACCAAAGATTGATAGGTCGCTTGTAATCCAGCAAAAACGCGTGCTACATCTTCATTACAAATTGGCATAACTAATGCAGTACGATGATTAACATCAATGTGTTTTGCTGCATCTTTAGGGATTTCAATAGTATAGCGGTCTTTTCTTATTACAGCTAAAATGAGTCCCATAACGCTTGTCCAAAAACCAATCGAAATCCAAGCAAATAAAATAGCAAATAGGAAAATTATAAATCCTTGTATAATATAAGGAACAATGCTGTATATGGCTAATTCAGGATTATTTGCCCAATTAGCCATGAAATTAATTTTTTGCCAACTTTGATAAGGTAACAGTGTCGATAGATAGGTAGTCCCGAAATATGTTTGTATTACAATTAGTGCAAACATTATTAAGCGACGAATAACCGCAATGAGATTAACTTTAGTTTTGAAATTGGCTTTATAGCGTTTGTTCCATTTTTGTGGTTGAATCGAAACGCGTTCAACTTTTGGATAACTGGGTTGCTGATTTCTTTCATCAATGTAGTTTGATGTATCGCTAATTTGATTTAGGCGATATTTCAGAAACTCAGTATCATTTGGTTCAATTTCATTGTTTTTTGATTTCTGGCGCCAACTATCTGCGCCAGAAAGAGTAGCAAAGTAATCTTTTTTCATTATGTTATCTTATTATGGTTATTGCCCTGGATATTGACCGCTCCAAGTTTCAGATAAAATCTGATTCGTTTTTTCTGAAGCTAATTGAACGCGAATATCCGTTGGTTTTTTATTGTCTTGAACATTAAACCGAATAAGTACTCGCCAACCTTTTGTTACAGAATTATATTGTACATCACAGCTCACAATCGATCCGTTATTGATGCTTGATATTGCTTTAACAGGCTCTTGTTCTGATAAATTAGGACCAGCAAAGTCAATAACATAAGCGTTTGAACCATCAAGTTTACGAATTAAATTTGCTTGCTTTATATCACCTAATGACAATCGAGTGCTAATTGCTCTAGCTACATTATCGGGATAACGTTGCTTTTCATTTAATGAATAATGTAATCGGTACTTAACATCAAGACTGTCACCAGCTTTATATTGTTTTTCGGGTACCCAGAATGAAACGATATTATCGTTTGTTTCATCAGCAGTTGGGATTTCAACCAGTTCAACCCGACCTTTTTGCCAATTGCCTAAGATTTCTGTCCAAACACTAGGACGAAGTTCATAATGATCATCAAGATCTTGATAATCTTCAAACCCGTTATCTCGTTGAATCAATCCAAAACCTTTAGGATCTTCAAAACTATATGAAGAAAAAGATAACCGTTTTGGATTATTTAATGGTCGCCATATCCATTCACCACTGTTTGATAAAATGGATAACCCATTAGAGTCATGCATTGCAGGTCGATAATTTAATAAAGGCGATGGCTGATTTGGGCCAAATAAATACATGCTAGTTAAAGGCGCAATACCAAGTTTTTTCACCGAATCACGAAAAAATATTTTAGCTTGTACAGTTATTGTTGTATCCACGCTTGGTACTAAAATAAGTTTATATGCACCCGTTACACGAGGTGAATCAAGTAAAGCATAAATGACTAAATGTTTTTGTTTAGGTGATGGTCTTTCGATCCAAAATTCTTTAAAACGAGGAAACTCTTCGCCTGTCATCTCACCGGTATCAATCGCTAATCCGCGAGCAGACAAACCATATCGCTGATCTTTTCCAACTGCTCGGAAATAGCTGCCACCAAGAGCTGTAAAAATTTCATCATCGGTTTTAGTTGGATTGTTTATTGGATAATGAACTTTGAATCCAGCAAATCCAAGTTTTTTTGTGTTTAGGTGATCTAATCCGACTTTACTTAAATCAAAATAACTCGGATCAAATTTAATTTCATTAACCTGATTATTGACAATTTCATTGATTTGGACAGGTGTATCAAAATACATCCCTTCATGATAGAACTCTAATTTAAAACGAGTTTTTTTGTCATTCCAATAAGCTTTTTCATGATTAAATTGAATTTTCTGATAATCAGCAAATTGTAGCGAGGCTAATTCATTGGGGATATTTTTAGAGGGTTGTACATAACTTTTCTTTGCTAGCTTTTCTGCTTTAGTCACAACATCATTAAATGAAAAAGCGTATGAAGAAAAACTAATACAAAGAGCTGAAACTATGCAAAGCATTTTGCACGTTGCTGTTTTACTGAACTGACTGATGGGTAATAAATTATACATAAAAACTCGCATTAAGATTATCGGAAAATATTTAAATAATTGATAATGTTATTTTTAGGATCATTCACACACTTTTCCATAAATTCTGTCTTCATCTCTTGAAGAATACTTGGATTTTCGTCAATCAAAAAGTGAGAATAGTTATCCTTAAGAATTTTAGTATGCAAGATTGATAAGTCTCCTTTATTCATTTTGAATAAAGTTTGAAAAGTAGAAATTTTACTATTATTGTTGGTATAAATGGCTGCTGTAAAATCAGCTGAAAGATCGCAATATTTTTGAATATTCGCTTGGGTAGCATTGATTTTACTTAATTCAATTTTGTGTTCAATTTGTTTATCTTCAATGATTTTTTTAATTTGAATATTATATTTTAAATTATAGTATTCATTAAGGTAAAAATTTAAAACACAAGCTGATTGGTTTGGGTCGTTGACACACTTTAGAATACCTTCATTAGAAATGTATTCATTAAAATTTTGTGATTGGAGTAGTTTTTGTAATTGATCTTTTGCATTAACCACATAAGGGTTATTCGATTCTGTTTGTTGCATTAGCACAGATAATGGATCCATTTCAATCTGTGGTGGCTCTTCAATTTTAATTGGTGTAGCCGATTTATGCGCACAACTGGCAATAAAAATAGGAACCATTGTGCATATAAAAATATTACTTAATTTCATATATAAATTCCATGAATATATTTTTCGAGTTGTAATTTTTGGGCAGGCTAGATCTGCGCGAAATTATATACTCATATTCTATTAAATACACTATACGATTAGTTTAAAAGTGTAAAAAAGCATACTGAACATTCACTAATATCTTATAGAGTTAATGACGACAGATTTTTGTTTCGTTGACTGTAAATCCAGAATTATTATCAGGTTTGAATTTACCTTTTAACTTTAAAAAGCAGATGAGTTGTTCAGCATTCATATTAGCTTCAGAGCAAGTGTGAAATTTAGCATTTTTGCCAAACCTTTTTTCAATGGCTTCAAGTAGAGATGATTCTGTATAGTTATTACCAGCCATCATTTGTAAGACTTCATGTCCATGAATTGATAACATAGCACCCTCTGAATCTTATTTTTTAGTTGATACAAATATTTTAATGGATGAAGAAAGATATCAGATATTGTTAAGAAAAAAAAGTGTTTAAGCGTTAAAATATCATTAATTATTAGTTAGGAAACCCCTATGTAATACTAGGGGTTGTTGAAAAAATAAAACAATTGTGAATTCAACTAGTTATCTGTAGCTAATTTTACTATTATTGATTGATTTTCTTTCTTAACTTGATGCATCTTCACAGTAAGAGTATCTGAAAGTTTATAACAAATATTATTATTAATTTTAATGACACCCTCTTCAGGACTTGAAACGACTTCTTCTCGATTAGGGTGAATCATTGAAAGTGGTAAAAATACAAATGCACCAATATCAGTTAAACGCAGACGTGCACCGCCGCGGTTGATATCGACAATTTCAGCTACAAAATTATCACCAATTTTATCCGATAAATATTGAACATAAAGATTTTCAGCGATATCACGTTCAGCATAACGTAATAATTTGCGCCTTTCATTCATGATTTTCAACTGCTCTTTATCGGGCTCATTCAAGGTTTGTGAACGTAAATAATTTTTAATTAAACGATGATTAATCATATCCCCATATTTACGTATTGGTGAAGTCCAAGTTGCGTAAGCAGTTAATCCTAAGCCAAAATGAGGTTGTGGTAGAATAGAAAAATCGGCAGGACTTTGACATTTGCGGAGCCGAGCCGTTAAAAACGCATCATTATCGATAATTCGTCGTAATTTGATATACCCATCAAAAGATAATAAAGATTCTTTATCAAATCCTTCAATACCATGATTGGTTAAAACTTTTAAAATTTGATCAATAAATTTAATATCAAAACCTGAATGAATATTGAATATACCAAATCCAATTTTATTATTTAATAGCAAAGTTAAGGCTTGATTCGCGATGATCATGACCTCTTCAACAATTTGACGTGCAATTCGACGAGATTCTTTATTGATGGATTTTACATGACGGTTTTCATCAAGCACAAAACGATAATCATTGCTATCTTTAAACACTAACGCATTGTTTTGTCGCCAAATGGTTCTGGTTTTTGCTAAGGAAGACAATAAATTGAGTTGTTCGGGTAAGGTTGCGTTATTAGATAGCAATTCATCATTATTTTCTAAAAAATCTGAAACATTATTATAAGAAAGTTTCGCTTTTGATTCGATAAATGCGGGCATAAAAGTGATACTATTTTCATCTATTATACCATTTGTATCGATATTAATATTGCATACTAACGCTGGTCGTTTTTGGTTTTCTTTTAAAGAACAAAGATCATTCGCTAACTCTTTAGGTAGCATTGGAATATTAAAATCGGGTAAATAAGTTGTGAAATTTCTTTGTTTAGCAATTTTATCAAGTTGACTGTCTTGTAAAATATACGCAGTTGGATCTGCAATAGCGACTTTCAGTTGGTAATTACCTTGCTCGTCCTTTGAAACAGCAATGGCATCATCCATATCTTCTGTATATTCACTATCTATGGTAAAAAAGTTTATATCGGTTAAATCTTGACGATTAATCAGTTCATTTTCATCAATTGTTAATGTATCCGGCTGTGGTGAATTATCTTCTAAATTATATCGGGCCAGAGTTTTTAACCAAGGTAGATAGATTGAACTATTTTCAGCAATAAAATGCGTAATTTCCGCTACAAAATTATTTTTACCTTCTTCAAGAGGATGAGAAATCAATTTGGCAACGACCCAATCATCTTCTTTAAGTTTTTCTTGAATTTGTTTGTTAATTTTACAGCGGATGGCTAAATTTGCAGGCACGTTTTCAGGATAAATAACCATTGTTCGCTCTTGAAAACCTATTTTTCCTATAAATCTTTGTAGGGGGCTTTCAATTAATGATTCTGGTTCAAAAACCTTTTTATCACCATTTTCAATTACTGTTCCAGATACTTTATCGCCATTGCATACGGTTTTCATTTTATTTGCAGTAATGAAATAACTGGTTTTATTATCAACATCTAAAAAACCAAATCCTTTTTCATGGGCTCGGACCGTACCTTCAATACGAGGTGTTTGTTGATGAAGTTCTTGCTTTAGTTGTGCAAGTAGCGGATTATTTTGAAACATACGATTTAACACTTTTAAAAAATTGTTTCAAGATTTTATCATAGTTATAGAGATTATTGTTATTGAATTAATAGTTGGTGACTTTAGCAATAACTATATAATATTAATATTTAACTATAAAAGACTAAGTTGGAATATGAAATTAAATTATAAATTGCAAGGTATAGGGCAGCCAATTGTTTTTCTGCACGGTGTGTTTGGTAGTTTAGATAATTTAAATATGTTAGCCAAAGATCTGGTATCTGATTATCAAACAATTCAAGTTGATTTGCGCAATCATGGGCAATCTCCTTGGTCTGATCAAATAAATTATCCCGCTATGGCGCAAGATGTAGCTGACCTTTGTCATGAACTTCAATTGAAAGACATAATTTTAATTGGTCACTCTATGGGGGGCAAAGTAGCGATGCAATTATCACAAGTCATACCGCAGCTCATCCAAAAAATCGTTGTAATTGATATTGCACCAGTAAAATATAGCAGTTCGCCCAATGCCATTATATTAAGAACTTTAATGTATTGCCTTAATAACCAAATCACCGATAGAAAGCAAATTATGGCAGTTATGCAAGAAGCCGGTCTTAGCGAAGCGACTTGTTTATTTTTATTAAAATCTTACAAAAACCAACATTGGTTATTTAATTTACAAACTATCAATGATCAATATGCTAATATTTGCGACTGGCAAACCATACCATCCACTTCGCCATGTTTAAAACCAATTTTATTTATTCGTGGAGGGAATTCGGTTTATTTAGCCGACAAATATCAAGATACAATTTATGCTCAATTTCCTAATGCTAAAATAGTTACGATAGAAGGTGCAGGGCATAATGTACATGCTGAAAAAACACAACAAGTTTTGCAACTTCTACATGATTGGTTAAATTGCTCATCTGATGATGTATAATTTCAATGTTTTGAGTATTCAATATCGATAGTTAATTACAAAATAGCCGTTTTTGTTTTACTGATTTAAGATTGTTCGGTGTAACAGTAACTAAAACCATTTTGCATCTACTATTGTATGGATCACTTTGTAAAGTATATTGCCAACCATTTGGAATGATATGGTTAGCAATATCCGGATAACTTTCAAGGAGTTCAAACGCTATTTGTTCTGCTTGTAACCGATTAGAAAGATAATGATGCTGATGAATAAGTGTTTTTTGGAAGCCTGTAAAACCAAGAATAATTATTGAAAATAGTAAACTTGCTATCATTAATTCAATTAAACTAAAACCCATACTATTTTTATTATTCACAATCACTACTCCTTTTTTCAGGACAGTAATCTAACCAATGACCTTTTTCTACAACCAGTTTTGTCCCCTTGAAATGTGCAAGAGAATATAAAAAGAAACCGTCAGCCTCGCCTCTTAAAAGTTGATAATTATCCACTTTTAATTGTGATTTTTTTACACAAGCTTTTAATTGGTATTTTGTGTCTTTTAAGCATTGCCACTGATCGGTTGGTGTTTGCCAATCTTGCGTTAACGCCCAATTTAATGCCGAACTGGCTTGATTGAATCGTTTATAATAGCGAGTTTCCATAGCGATGGTTTTATGCCAGGAAATCAATAGTTGATTAAAACCAGTTAATAATAGTAATCCAACGACCATTAAGATAACGACCATTATAATCGCGCTAAATCCGTTTTCATTATTTTGATTCAGTATTTGATAGGTTTTCATTTTTAATTATTTTAGTAACCTGATATTTAACGTGTTTCTGTTTTTTTAGTTCTGCTCCTATCGATAATTCAATAGTGTTATTTTTTTGTTTAATATCGAATTTCGTTACTTTAATTTCAGCAGGGTCAAATAATTTTTCCCACTTAGTCTCTTTGCAATTCACTGCACCTGTTTTGTATTCAACATTATTATTTTTAAAGCGATAGGTAAAAATATCAGAATTGTTCAAGTTCCATGGATCGTAGACCCAATCATGGCGGATTTCACTGTCATATCGGATAATCATACAATTTTGAGCGTTCACAATCTCTAGGGCGTTGTTTTTCATTTTATGCGGATCATCGGCGATAAACCCCGCTCGTTTGATGTCTTTTGATAAACCAATTAATGCTTGCTCAACAGCTTGTTGTAAACGCGTTATTTGATAATAATGCAATGTATTTTGTTGTAATTGATAATAAAAAGAGGTTGCACTAATAATAATCATGCTTGTTAACGTAATGCTGATTAGCATTTCAAGTAATGAAAATCCTAACTCTTTTAACATGGTGGTAAACTAGGTAAATAACTGTTCAACTGGCAAAATCGAATGCGTCCACGATAGGATACAAAAACCTTACTTTTACCAATCTCATTAGAGAGTTCTAAGGAAAATGATTGTGCCATATTGCGTCTTCCCCAAAAGTAAATAAGTTTTTTCTCAGTTAATCCAGTAATTTCTACAGAATTATTCGGTTTGATAAAATGTAATTCACCTTGTTTACATGATGCAGGGCGTTCTTCTGAGGTAATGGTTAAACACCACGGGTATGAAAAAACAAAAAGTTTATAATTTTGATTTTCAGTATAAGCTTTAACTTGAACTTCATTTAAAAAGTAAGCTAATTGTTGTGTTGTTGAAACTAATTCATTACGAAGTGCAATTGCTTTCCAATGATGAATGCCTACCGTTGCAACAATAGAGCTAATACCTATAATTATCAAAAGTTCGAGTAATGAAAATCCTTGAGTATGCATAATAGTTTTGTGCTTAAAATGGATATAAATGATTCTACAATTTACTCAGCAAATGTTTTTTAGTTAGGAAAATTTTGTGTGATTTATTCCAAATAAATTTTATTTTTTTCTTGCTGTACTTACTCCTGTTGACAAACCACTTAAAAAGCAAGACAGATTATATTATACTGTTTATCCATTTTATATTTACTAACGGACTTATAAGTAAAGGAAACTCGAGATGCAACAATTACAAACTATTATCGACGCAGCCTTTGAACGCCGCGCGGAAATCACTCCTTCAAATGTTGATACAGTAACACGTGACGCAATTAATCAATGTATTGCTTTATTAGACAGCGGTAAAATGCGTGTTGCAGAAAAGATTAATGGTGATTGGGTGACTCATCAATGGTTAAAAAAAGCGGTGTTGCTCTCTTTCCGTATTAATGAAAATCAACTTATTGATGGTGGCGCAACCAATTATTACGATAAAGTACCATTAAAATTTGCTGATTATGATGAAGCGCGATTCCAACAAGAAGGTTTTCGTGTTGTACCATCGGCTATTGCGCGTAAAGGTGCTTATGTGGCACGCAATACTGTGTTAATGCCATCTTATGTCAACATTGGTGCATACGTTGATGAAGGTACAATGGTTGATACTTGGGTAACCGTTGGATCTTGTGCGCAAATTGGTAAAAATGTTCATTTATCTGGTGGTGTAGGTATCGGTGGTGTATTAGAACCATTACAAGCTAACCCAACAATTATTGAAGATAACTGTTTTATCGGTGCTCGTAGTGAAATTGTTGAAGGTGTAATTGTTGAAGAAGGTAGCGTAATTTCAATGGGCGTATTTATTGGTCAAAGCACTAAAATCTATGATCGTGCAACAGGCGAAGTCCATTACGGTCGCGTACCAGCGGGTTCAGTGGTGGTATCCGGTAACTTACCAACCAAAGATGGCAAATATAGCCTATATTGTGCAGTGATTGTTAAAAAAGTTGATGCAAAAACTTTAGGTAAAGTAGGTATTAACGAGCTACTACGTACCATCGATTAATTTAGCTGTTATCGTCTTTACATGCCGCCCTTTTAGAAAGGCGGCAAATATTTTATTCATTCTTAAATTTAATCATATTTATAACCACTCTAAGAGGAGAGTTTATGCCTTCTTTTGATATTGTATCTGAAATCCAAATGCCTGAGGTTAAAAACGGTGTCGAAAATGCTACGCGTGAGTTGGCAACCCGTTGGGATTTCAAAAACGTTGAAGCATCGTTTGAATTAAATGAAAAAAATGAAACGATCAAAGCAACGAGTCAATCTGACTTCCAAGTACAACAGTTGCTGGATATTTTACGTGATAAATTAGCCAAGCGTGGTATTGATGGCGGTGCTTTAGAAATCCCAGAAGAGATGGAACACAGTGGAAAACTGTACAGCATTACTGTCAAGCTTAAACAAGGGATTGATAAAGAGTTAGCTAAGAAAATTGTAAAGGCTATCAAAGATAGCAAAATAAAAGTGCAGGCTCAAGTACAAGGTGAGCAAGTTCGTGTTACAGGTAAATCTCGAGATGATTTACAAGCCACTATGGCTTTAGTTCGAAATGGAGAATTTGGACAACCATTCCAGTTTACTAATTTTAGGGATTAATCAAATTAACATCCATTTTTGTCGACATTAGTCGGCAAAGTTAACCTTTAACCATTCAATTTATTCTTGTTAAAAAGTTTGAGGTTAACACTACGTTTTAGTATAAAAAACTAAAATAATTATTGCTAAAGCGTCTTAAATATGAAAATCAACTCGGTATAGAGTAAGATTTTATTCAACGAATGCGCTATGCTATTTATTAGTCTATCCTCTTAATTAACAAAATATTATGATAAAAAAAATAACTGTATTTTTATTTTTTATTGCCTTTTCCGGGAGTTTATTGGCCCAACAAACTAATAGCGAAGAAAAAAAACGCTTTATTGATGACCTATTATCCAAAATGACCATTAAAGAAAAAGTAGGGCAACTGCGTTTAATTAGTGTTGGTGATAACCAACCACTTAATAAGACCCTTGATGAGATTGAAGCGGGTGAAATAGGGGGAATATTTAATACTATTGTCGAACCTGATCTATCTCAGATGCAAGATCGTGCTTTAAAATCCCCCAATAAAATTCCTCTATTATTAGGTTTTGATATTATTCATGGCCATAGAACGATATTTCCCATCAATTTAGGCATCGCTGCAACTTTGGATCGCAACGCTATTGCTAAAGTGGCGGAAGTCTCGGCTGATGAAGCAACATCTGATGGATTAAACATTACTTGGGCTCCTATGGTAGATATTACGCGAGATCCAAGATGGGGAAGAGTTTCAGAAAGCTTTGGTGAAGATCCCTATTTAACGTCAGAAGCTGGGCGAATTTTTGTTGAAAAGATGCAAAAACAGTCATTGTCAGATAAAAAATCGCTTGTCACTTCGGTCAAGCATTTTGCCCTTTATGGTGCCGTTGAAGGGGGGCGTGAGTATAACAGTACTGATATGAGTGAACGTAAAATGTTCCAAGAATATTTGGTACCTTATAAAGCAGCTATTGATGCAGGTAGTCGTGCTGTGATGGTTTCGTTAGTGAGTGTTAATGGTATTCCCGCGGCGGCTAATCACTGGCTTTTAACCGAAGTGTTGCGTGATATGTGGCATTTTAATGGCGTTGTGGTTAGTGACCACGGTGCAATACGCGAACTGATTAATCATGGTGTGGCGAGCGATCCGAAAGATGCCGTGCGTGTTGCTATTAATGCTGGTATTGATATAAGCATGAACGATGAATATTTTTTACAGTTTTTACCAGAACTGGTCAAAGAAGGAGTCGTTACTGAAGCTCAAATCGATCAAGCTTGTCGTCATGTGCTTGAACTTAAATATGATATGGGATTATTTGACGATCCTCATCGTAATTTAGATCCTAACTTAGATATTGATACCATGTTTGCTGATAACCGTTTGCATCGCCAAGAAGCAAAAGAGGTGGCACGCCGTAGTATTGTTTTATTAAAAAACAACAATAACGTTCTGCCAATTTCTAAAAATGCAAAGATTGCAGTGGTAGGGCCATTAGCTGATTCAAAACGCGATATTTTGGGCAGTTGGTCAGCCGCCGGTCGAGCTAGTTTAGCGGTAACACCACTTGAAGGCATTAAGCATGCGGTAAATAATGCCCAATCAGTAAACTATGCTTTTGGAGCCAATCTATCAAATGATGCTAATCTATATCGTTTTCTAAATTTATATGCACAAACTACCAAATTTGATAATAGACCAGCGGATAAAATGATTGCTGAAGCGGTTGCCAAAGCTAAAAAAGCTGATGTAGTAATTGCGTTTGTTGGTGAAGCTCAAGGCATGGCACACGAGTCATCCAGTCGCACCGATATATCGTTACCTGCAAGCCAAAAACAGTTAATCAAAGCATTAAAAGCAACAGGTAAACCATTGGTAATTGCTTTGATGAATGGACGCCCTTTAACATTAACCGAAGAATATGCACAAGCTGATGCTATGCTTGAAACTTGGTATTTAGGTACAGAAGGCGGTAATGCTATCGCAGATGTATTGTTTGGTGATTATAATCCTTCAGGTAAATTACCTATGTCTTTTCCTCATAATGTTGGACAGATCCCCGTTTATTACAGCCATTTAAATACTGGACGACCTAGGGGAACTGAAAACATGGGTAAATATACAACTTCCTACTTTGACAGCCCTAACGAACCATTATTTCCATTTGGTTTTGGTTTGAGTTACACCGATTTCAATATTGATTTTGTTCTATCCAGCACTGAAATGACAAAGGACAGTGAAATAGTTGTAACCGCTAATATTGAAAACATTGGTGATAAACTAGGAACCCAAACCGTACAACTGTATCTACAAGACATAACCGCGTCGGTGAGCCGTCCAGTCAAGCAACTTGTTGGTTTTGAAAATATTACTCTAAAACCGCATGAAAAAGGACAAATAAAATTTGTAATTAAATATGACATGTTAAAATTTTGGAATGATAAAATGCAATATGTTGCCGAACCTGGTAAATTTAATGTGTTCGTTGGCTCTGACTCGACAACTCATAATAAAAAGACGTTTACTTTATTAGACAAATAAGTCAGTAATTTTTTATCGAAATTTTTGATGGTTTCGATTTGGTAGCAATATTATGTTTGAATTTGATCTTGTATTACAGCTACTACAACAAATGTGTGTTTACTTAGTGATTGCTTATTTACTAAGTAAAACACCCATTGTTATTCCTCTTATGCAAGTTACTGTGCATTTACCTCACAAATTAGTTTGCTATTTTATCTTTTCTTTATTTTGTATTATGGGAAGCTATTTCGGCTTACATATTGAAGATACGATTGCCAATACCCGTGCTATAGGCGCTATTTTGGGTGGACTTCTAGGTGGGCCTATAGTTGGGTTTCTTGTGGGCATCACTGGTGGATTTCATCGCTATTTGATGGGTGGCATTACTGCTGAAAGTTGTATGTTATCAACAATTTTAACGGGTCTATTAAGTGGTCTGCTCCACTATGTATTAATGAAAAAAGGGCGGGTGGATCTTATTTATAATCCTTTTTTAGTCGGTATTTTAGGATTATTGGTAGAATCACTTGAAATGGTGTTAGTGCTAGTCATCTCTCGACCTTTTGATGTCGTTTCGCACGCTATCAGAAGTATTGCGGCTCCCATGATTGTTGCCAACAGTATTGGCGCTGCGATGTTTATGCGGATTTTATTAGATAGACGGGCAATATTTGAAAGATATACTTCGGCTTTTTCAGCTAAAGCATTAAAAATTGCTGTCAGCACCGAAGGTTTATTGCGTGATGGTTTTAATCAACATAATAGTACCAAAGTTGCTGAAATTATTTATCAACAACTTGATATAGGCGCGGTGTCGATCACCGATCGAGAAAAAATATTAGCTTTTATTGGTATTGGAGATGATCATCATAAACCTGGCACGTTAATAACATCCAATAGCACTTTAGAGGCGATTGAAAAAAATGAAGTACAATATCTTGATGGGGTCCATCAACCTTATCAATGTTCAATAAGTAAAAATTGTCGTTTAGGCTCAACTTTGGTTATACCACTTCGAGGCGAAAACAATACCGTTGTTGGTACAATTAAATTGTATGAGGCAAAAAATACCTTATTTAGTTCAATCAATCGAACGCTTGGCGAAGGTATCGCTAGCCTACTGTCCGCACAAATTTTAGCTGGTCAAAATGAACACTATAAACAACTGCTGTCTAAAACTGAAATTAAATTACTGCATGCGCAAGTGAATCCTCACTTTTTATTTAATGCGTTAAATACTTTGCTTGCCGTCATACGTCGTGACAAAACGCAGGCCTCGCAATTAGTTCAAAATCTGTCTACTTTTTTTAGAAAAAACTTAAAAAGAACTGAAGAGATAGCCTCTTTAAAAGATGAACTTGAGCATGTTAATGCTTACTTACAAATTGAAAAAATGCGATTTATGGAGCAGTTGACTATCGAATTTGATATTCCAACCGAATTAGAATTTGTACAATTGCCGGCATTTTCACTACAACCCATTGTTGAAAATGCGATAAAACATGGTACTTCACAATTGATAGGTATAGGTAAAGTAATTATTCGCGCTCACGCCTACAGCCAATCGATAATATTAGAAGTAATTGATAATGCTGGTAATTACTGTGAAAATAAAAAAGATAATAAAGGATTAGGACTTAATCTTGTCGATAAACGAATTAAGATTCGTTATGGTGAAAAATATGGTATCAATATAGAATGTGAACCAGATAAGTATACTAAAGTAATGTTAACCTTGCCTTTGCAAAAGGATACGAATGTTCAATGTTAAAAGTTATTATTGTCGATGATGAATTACCCGCACGCGAAAATTTACGTTGCTTATTAGAAACTGATCCTGAAATATCTATTATTGCTGAATGTAATAATGCTATGGAAGCAATTCGTGAAATTCATCGGCTGCAACCAGATGTTGTTTTTTTGGATATTCAAATGCCCAAAATAAACGGTTTTGAAATGTTATCTATGCTTGACCCACAAACAAAGCCTAGGATCGTATTTTTAACGGCTTATGGCGAATTTGCTATCAAAGCATTTGAGGAACAAGCTTTTGATTATTTACTTAAACCAGTTGAACAAGAAAGATTAAATAAAACTCTATATCGTTTACATCACCAATGTTTATTAGGAAATACTAACCAATTAAAAGAAGTGAATCAGGGTTTAAAATACATTCCATGTGTTGGTCATAATCGAATTTACTTGTTAAATTTGGAGGATGTCTTTTATGTTTCATCGAAAATCAGCGGAATTTATGTTTTTAATCAATCCAATAATGAATATTTTACTGAGTTAACCTTAAAAACACTTGAAGACAAAACACCTTTAATACGTTGTCATCGACAATACCTAGTTAATTTAAAAAAACTGAAAGAAATCCGTTTTAATGATGCTGGCGGTGTGGATGTCATTTTTATCAATGATATATCTGTTCCGGTCAGTCGCCGTTATTTAAAATTCCTTAAAGAAAAGTTAGGTCTATAACAATTGGACATAAGCATACTTCACGGGTAGATGTTTTACCAATAATGTTTTACCGCTTAGTGTCTAATTTTGACCACTCATAGTCTTAATCTAACCTGAAACTTAAATATTATTACTATTTTTACAAGTTAAAAATTACTATATTCTCGAACGTAAAAGGACCGTTAGTTGATATATTAATCCATTGAAATTATGTGGATTTAATTTTTTGAGTAATGTTAAAAATTTTTTATTAATCATTCGTAACAATCGTTAAATAGCATCTGTTTTGATGGACTTAAGTATCAAACTAATTAATTTTAAACTTATAAAGAGAATTATTATGAATAATAAAGTCTTTAAGCATATTCCATGGCTAATCTTGGCCCTTGTTGGAGCATGTTGCCTTGCTGTTGTTGCCTTAAGGCGTGGTGAACATGTTAGCGCACTTTGGATTGTTGCCGCTTCGGTATCAATTTACCTTGTTGCATATCGTTATTACAGTTTGTATATCGCCTCAAAAGTGATGCAACTCGATCCTACTCGCGCAACTCCGGCTGTCATTAATAATGATGGTTTAAACTTTGTGCCAACGAATAAATATGTCTTGTTTGGTCACCATTTTGCTGCTATTGCTGGTGCGGGTCCTCTTGTTGGTCCTGTTCTTGCTGCACAAGTAGGTTATTTACCGGGTACGCTTTGGTTACTTGCTGGGGTCGTTTTTGCTGGTGCGGTGCAAGACTTTATGGTTCTATTCTTATCTTCACGCCGTAATGGTTCATCATTGGGTGAAATGATAAAAGAAGAGATGGGGCCTTTTCCGGGAACCATTGCCTTATTTGGTTGTTTTTTAATTATGCTAATTATACTAGCCGTATTAGCATTAATCGTTGTTAAAGCATTAGCTGAAAGCCCTTGGGGGGTATTTACCGTCTGTTCAACCGTACCAATTGCCTTATTTATGGGTATTTATATGCGATTCCTTAGACCAGGAAGAGTTTTAGAAGTCTCAGTTATTGGTATTGTGTTATTAATCTTATCAATATGGTTTGGTGGTGTTATTGCTCATGATCCTTATTGGGGGCCAGCGTTAACGTTCAAGGCAACCACAATCACCTTTGTTCTTGTGGGTTATGCATTAGTTTCTGCTATGTTACCAGTATGGTTAATTTTAGCACCACGCGATTATTTAGCGACTTTCTTAAAAATAGGGGTAATTGTTGGTCTCGCAATAGGTATTGTTATTTTAAATCCTGACTTAAAAATGCCTGACGTTACTCAATATGTCGATGGTACAGGTCCTGTTTGGAAAGGTTCATTGTTTCCATTCTTATTTATTACCATTGCTTGTGGTGCGGTTTCAGGATTCCATGCACTGATTTCATCAGGTACTACACCAAAATTATTGGCTAATGAAAAAGACGCACGTTTTATTGGTTATGGTGCAATGTTAATGGAATCTTTCGTGGCAATGATGGCTTTAGTTGCAGCCTCAATTATTGAACCGGGTCTCTATTTTGCGATGAATACTCCGCCAGCGGCGTTAGGTATCACCATGCCAGATTTGCATAAACTTGGAACTGATGAAGCACCAGTGATTTTGGCACAATTAAAGGATGTCACAACACATGCTGCTGCAACGGTAAGTTCTTGGGGATTTGTCATTTCACCTGAAGAAATCCTACAAACTGCAAAAGATATTGGTGAACCATCTGTACTAAATCGTGCTGGAGGCGCACCAACGTTAGCGGTGGGGATTGCTTATGTGTTCCATCAAATTCTTCCGGGCGCCAATATGGGCTTTTGGTACCATTTTGGGATCTTATTTGAAGCACTGTTTATCCTTACTGCATTAGATGCAGGTACGCGATCTGGTCGCTTCATGTTACAAGACTTATTAGGTAATTTTGTACCATTCTTGAAAAAAACAGATTCGCTTATAGCAGGCTTTATTGGCACATTAGGTTGTGTTGGTTTATGGGGTTATTTACTCTATCAAGGCGTTGTGGATCCATTAGGTGGTGTTAAGAGCTTATGGCCATTATTTGGTATCTCTAACCAAATGTTAGCAGCTGTGGCGCTTGTGCTTGCAACTGTTGTATTAATTAAGATGAAACGAGCGCAATATGTCTGGGTAACCGTTATTCCAGCAATATGGTTATTAATTTGTACAACATGTGCATTAGCATTGAAATTATTTAGTAATGATCCGCAATTAGAAGGATTCTTCTATTTAGCGAGCGAGTATAAACGTCGTATCGCTGAGGGCGGTTCATTAACGCAACAGCAAATTGATAACATGCACCATATTGTAATCAACAATTATACTAATGCAGGATTAAGCATTCTATTCTTGGTTGTTGTTTATAGCATTATCTTCTTTGGTATTAAGACAGCTTTAAAAGTTCGTAATAACAAACATAGAACCGATAAAGAAACCGCTTATGTACCTATTCCAGAAGGTGGTGTAAAAACGTCTATGTCACATTAGTTAATCATCATTAGGATGTTCTATTAATCAGGCATCCTAATGGTAGTGATAAATAATCAATTTTCATTTTATGCTCATCAATCAATATCGGTTGATGAGCATTTTTTATAAATAAATTTACGGATTCAAAAATAGATTGCTATTTACTTTTCCCTAATATGATTTTCTTGGAAAGATTTCCATGTTGACACTTTTGCTCGTTGCCTAATCCTATCTTGCATGTAATGGATAATGCTCTATTTTTTAGAAAGATTTCTTCAATTTTTGGTTTAGTGATTATTAACTCATCCGGATAAAAGCAACATCAAAAATCTTGCCAATGATGTGAACTTTTCCTGCTTTTTTAGTGAAGCTTTATACTATCGGAAAGCCGTACCTTTGTATCCTCAAACCAAAAACCGTTCATTTAATACGACTTTTGGTTTTAATGATGTTTGATGATACGTATTGCCTTTAATTTGCTAATTTAATCTAAATGGTGGCGGCATCAATCACATAACGGAAGCGTGCTTTTTTCGCTACCACATCTTTCCACGCTTGATTAATTTGATTTGCGCTGATCATTTGAATTTGTGGGCGCACTCCCGTTTGAGAACAGAACTCCAAAAGCTCTTGAGTTTCAGCAATACCACCAATCAATGAAGCATTAAAATTCACTCGCGACTGTGACATTACAATATTGCTGATATCAAGCATAAAATTTTTCCCCATTCCGACCACGGTAAAATAACCAAATGGTTTCACAGTTGCCGCGTATTGTGCTGCATCAAACTGTTCTGGCACGGTGGCAATCATGTAATCTAATTTGCCTTTATAAGGTTGTAATTTACTAAGATCATCGACTAAAATCACTTCTTCCACACCAAGCTTACGGATATCTTGTTCTTTTTCAGCCGTAGTAGTAAAGGCATAGACTTTGGCCCCTTTGGCAATAGCAATTTTCACGGCTAAATGTCCTAAACCTCCAATGCCGACAACGCCGACTTTATCACCCTTATTAATTTTGTATTTCATCAATGGCGAATATGTTGTTATGCCAGCACACAATAATGGCGCTGCTTCTTGTAGTTTAATGTTTTCAGGAATATGTACCGCAAAATGATCGCGTACTACAATGTGACTGGAATAACCGCCTTGAGTGATTGAGGTTGGCTCACGGTTGTCTGGATTGCCATAGGTGAATAGCGTTTGATCATTGTCACAATGTTGTTCTAAACCATTTTTACAGCTTTCACATTCTAAACAAGAATCAACCATGCAGCCCACACCTGCACGATCACCTATTTTAAATTTGGTCACATTTTTCCCTACGGCAACAACAATGCCCACGATCTCATGACCCGGTACTTGCGGATAGGTCATTTTGCCCCAGTCGCCTTTTTCTTGATGAATATCTGAATGACAAATGCTAGCGTATTTGATTTGGATTAATATATCATTATCTCCTACAGGGCGACGTTCAAACTCCCATGGACGCAGTTCTCCCGATTCATCAAAAGCGGCGTAGGCTTTTGTTTTTACATTACCGCCTGTGTAGTGATATTTCATTTGGGCGGTTGGGATAATTGGGGCAGTATGAGCAGTACGAGCAGACACCATACCTACTCCGACAGTGGCAGACAATTTTAAAAAATTACGTCGAGAAATTAATGTGTTCATAATTGAATCCTTATCCATTATTTAAAATGAGGTTGTTTTATTAGCAATTCACCTTTTTTATAAAGCTATCGATTACATTGTAATCTACTGAATGATCTCTTAAAATGACTAAAATAAGAAAACACAATTCCAAAAAATGAGATCATGAATTGAATCGTTTAGATGCGTTGAAATATTTTGTAGTAGCGGCAGAAGCATTGAGTTTTAAAAAAACCGCTGCGCAATTTTCTGTTTCACCACAGGTGATCACCCGAATGATTGCCGAATTAGAAAATGATTTGGGCGAACCACTATTTAAGCGAAATACCCGAAGCATTACGTTGACTGATTTTGGCGAGACGTTTATACCTAAAGCGGTGCATTTTTTGCAGGAAGAAGAGCAGTTATTTGGTTTGCCCAAAAATGCAAAAGATGAATTACGTGGTACAGTTCGAATCACTTTACCACCGTATTCATATTTCGACCGAATTCTATACCAATTATTGACCGCACTTGCTCCATATCCACAGATTAATATCGAATGGCGGACGGATTTTGAAATTCTTAAAGCTGTAGACGACCAAATCGATATCGGTATTCGCATTAGTAAAACGCCCAATGAACATTGGATTGCTAAAAAAATCTATGTTATGCAAGAGCCGATTGTAGCATCACCTAAACTTATCACCCAAACAGGTTTGCCAAAAGATATATTTGAATTGGCACAAAGATTTCCTGTAGGGAATATTTTTAATCCAAGTACTGGTAAAGCGTGGGATTGGATTATAGGTGATTTGCCAATACCTCTGGTCAATCCTTGTGTCGTCACTACCGATTTAAAGAGCTTGCTGCAAGCTACATTAGCAGGTCGAATTTTTGCGCCGATTGCTCGCCAAGATTGCCAGCATTATCTTGACTCAGGAGAGCTGGTCGTCGTGTTCGATAATTACGAAACTGAAATATGGTCATTTTATCTTTACCGCCCATATCAAACAATTACCCCTAAACGGGTTTTACTTGTTTATGAAATATTGGAACAACTTTTAACGGAATCGACTACTTAAAATACCAATACCAATTTTTAAGTCACCGGAAACCAAAAGATAAATTTATGTATCAGTTTTAAATTATTCGTTATAAAAAATATCATTTTTAGCCTAATAATTTAAAACAATAGACTCCCTCTTAGGCAATTAATGAGGATATTCTTGTCTAGGGCATCGGGATTTAATTATCAAAATAACATAAGGATATTTAGGATTGAATGAACTAATGACGGGAATTTTACCGAGCACTACTCATTTTAACTATTGAACTTTTTGCGATTGTGACCATAAAAAAACGCGTCGATGACGCGTCTTGTAATTAAATTGTTTCTGATTAATTCAACCAATACAGTATCACTCATGATTTAATGGTTTTACATGCAAAGTTAAACCATTAATTGAAATAACCTCAACTGATTGACCAACATCGAGATCTTTATCACATCTTGCTGACCAAGTCCCATCTTTAATTTTAACTCGCCCTGAACCATTAATAATCGCATCGGTAACAACCGTTTTAATGCCAATTAACTCCTGTTGAGGTTGATTGATCTGATTTTTTCGTGATTGATTGTGATCTCGTTTTTTTAATACAACCCACCAAATATAAGCTGAAGTGAGAGTGAAAATCGAAAAAAGGATCCATAAAACAGGCCAAGATAAAGGTAAAATACAAGCGATTAAACCAACAACAATGGCTGCAATTCCACTCCAGAGTGCATATCCGCCCGTTCCTAATAGTTCAGCAATCAGCAACAGACCGCCTAAAGCGATAAATACCCAGTGAGGAGAATCATAAATAACCATTAAAAAATCAGACATTGGTTTTACCTTTCATTTATTGATTGAAATATATTTTTTAATTATCTCCTAGCTAATTGATTATCAGCTAGGAAATTTGTGTTACTTAAACTTAATTTAATACCGATTATTTAGAATTTTTAATTAATTCCGCAATACCGCCAATGCTTCCCATCAGAGATGAAGCGTCAAGCGGCATCATTACCACTTTACTGTTATCTGAAGCGCCGATCTGTTGTAATGCCTCAGTATATTTTTGGGCAACAAAGTAGTTAATTGCATTAATATTACCAGCGGCAATCGCATCCGAAACCATTTGTGTTGCTTTTGCTTCCGCTTCTGCGGCACGTTCGCGAGCCTCAGCTTGTAAAAATGCGGCTTGTTTTTCACCCTCGGCTTTTAAAATTTCTGACTGTTTTTCACCCTCTGAACGTAAAATAGCAGCTTGCCGGATCCCCTCAGCTTCTAAAATTTCAGCACGCTTATTACGTTCAGCTTTCATCTGTGCATTCATGGCTGCAATCAACTCTGCCGGTGGACGCACATCTCGGATTTCGATACGGGTGATTTTAATGCCCCAAGGACTGGTTGCATCATCAACAATACTCAGTAATTTTGAGTTAATGTGGTCACGTTGCGATAGCATCTCATCAAGTTCCATACTACCGAGTACGGTACGAATGTTGGTCATCATGAGATTAATCACTGCACGTTCAAGTTGATTGACTTGATAAGCGGCTCTTGCGGCATCTTGTACTTGAATAAAGCAAACTGCATCAATTTGCACATTAGCATTATCTTTAGAAATGACTTCTTGAGATGGAATATCAAGCACTTGTTCCATCATATTGATTTTACGACCGACACCATCCATAAAAGGAATAATAATATTTAAACCCGGTTCAAGAGTATGAGTATATTTACCAAAACGCTCAATAGTATATTGGTATCCTTGTGGCACAATGGTAATGGCTTTAAAAACAGTTACTACAGCAAGTAAAACAATCACTGCAATAAGAAGATAAAATATAGGCATAAGTTAAATTCTCTGGTTTTTGGGGATAATTTAAAAGTGTAAATCATTTTAATCGCTATAAGGTTCTTTGACAAATTATTAATTTACATAACTATATGAAATTAAAATAGCTTCTTGCATTGTTTTTACTTATGGACATAAACATTTTTTTAACTAAATTATTTAAAATAAAATCCATTAACAAAATGTTTTCGTATTTTATTGAACAGTTGATAAAATCAAATGACTAAAAAGTATACCTAATATTATTAACAGTGTAATACCTAAAATACTATTAATTGAATATAAAAATAATAAAAAAGGAATTGGAATGGAACAACAAAAAACAGAAGCAGAAATCGAACAGGAAATTGAACAACTCAAAAAAATTACTCGGCAGGATAATGCAGAAAAATATGCAGAGGCTCAGTTTGAATTGAGTAAAATTTATTACGAATATAAAAAAGATTGGCAACAAGCAATAGATCATTTATTAAATATTAAAAAGCAGGATAATCTTCAAATATATGCTAAGTCACAATTTAATTTAGGTAGTATTTACCAATATAAATATAATAATTTTGAGCAGGCAGAATTCTATTATTTAAATATTAAAAAGCAATATGAGCCAAAAGCATATGTTTCGGCGCAATTGAATTTAGGTGTTATTTATCAAAATAAGCAAAATATTGAGCAAGCTGAATGCTGTTATTTAAATGTTAAAAAGCAATATAATCCAAAGACATATGCTTCGGCACAATTGAATTTAGGTGTTATTTACCAAAATAAACAAAATTTTGGTCAGGCTGAACAATGTTATTTAAATGCTAAAAAGCAAGATAATCTAGAGGCATATGCTGGGGCTCAATTGAATTTGGGTGTTATCTATCAAGAAGTAAAACATAACATTGAGCAGGCGGAATGGTGTTATTTAAATGTTGAAAAGCAAGATAATCCAGAGGCATATGCTCAAGCACAATTATATTTAGGGATTATTTACCAATTTGAATATACTAATTCTAATCGGGCGGAAGAATATTATTCAAATATTGAAAAGCAAGATAATTCAGAGGCATATGCTGCGGCACAATTTAATTTAGGTTTTATTTACCAAAATAAACAAGATATTGGGCAGGCAAAACAATGTTATTTAAATGTTAAAAAGCAAGATAATCCAAAGGTATATTCATATGCTCAGCTCCTTTTAGGCGCTATTTTCCAAAATGAAAAATATATTTCTGAGCAGGCGGAATGGTGTTATTTAAATGTTGAAAAGCAATATAATCCCAAAGTATACGCAATAGCCCAATTTAATTTAGGTATTATTTACAATATGAGAGGAGATGTGGAGCTAGCCAAACAATGTTATTTAAATATTGAAAAACAAGATAATCCGAAGTTATATTCTTCTGCACAGGAAATTTTAGGTAGTATTTACAGATTTTTAGGGGATAGAATTTCCTTTAATAGTATAGATAAAGATAAAGAATTAGCAGATGAATATTATCAAAGTGTCGCTTATTCAGATTTTTTATTTAAAGATTATATTACTGCTCAAACCATGTTATTAGTGATTAAGAATAAAAATGTCTCTATATTTAAAGATGAGAGGCAACGTAATACTTCTGTTATCGATCCCATTTGTAAAATTAGAAGTATGGCTGAAAATATACAAATGCAACTACATGTTAAATTTAAATTGGATGACGTAACAAAAACTGAAAAAATACAATTTGAACGGCAAGTTGCTCATTATACAAAACCAGAAGTGTTATTTAATCTTTTAAAAAATAAACCAAATGATTTTCGTTTAAATGTGGTTGATTTTATGAATGATCCGACAGAAAACCAAGTTTTAACTGATTGGTTAGGTATAAATACGGAAAATAATAATGAAATCAAAACGTTTTTAGCTAGTTTTTCATTTAATCATAATTCATTAAATCAATTCAGGCTTTATGGTAATGAAAACAATATTGTCGGTTCAAGTGTCAGTGTGGTTTTTAATAAAAAGTTTTTTGGTGATGATATTAATAAAAGTATTAATCCCGCGAGTATTAATTATTTTTTCAATAATACAGACTTTGGTTTAGCAATAAATGATTCAGCTAAAAGTGTAGTTGCAACTATGGGATTAAATAATTCAAATGAAAATTTGAATCAAAAGAGTGATAACACGAGAAATGATTCAAACGAAAATTCAGACCCAAAAAACTCTGAAACTATTGCGGAAAAAAATATTACATCTTCTGTTGGTTCTTTGCCTTTATTTCGTTGTCTCTACTTTGATCCAAAAAATGGCTACATTAGTATTGCTAAACGTAACAAGTACTCCTTTTATTTAGAACATCAAAGTGATTCTGCTGAAAATATTGATGTTAAGTGGAATAATTATTTAGACTCGCTAAATGAAGAAGCAAAAATAAATACAGTTAGAAAAAAATTACAACAAATTGAAGAAATTATTCATTCTTTGAAAAATCCTGAAGAACCTAAGCAAAAAAAGATAATAGAAAAAATAACTAATTTAGATCAATTGATTGCTTTAGCATTGATGCCTATCTCATGTTTAGTCAAGCATGCTGCTTTTGAGGATGAAGATGAGTGTCGGATGATTTATATTACCAATATTGCAGATGAGTTAATACAAGCACCGACAAATTATGCTTATGCAAATAGTCTATTTGTTAATTATGGCAAAATAGAAGATTATCTTGAAAAGATCTACTTAGGTCCTCAATGTCAACCTCACCATAAATTGTGGATCACAAACCATGTGAGAACTTCTCAATCTAAAACCAGAAGCAAGCCGATTAAAGTAGTTCAATCGGAAATGCCATTACGTTAACAATAAAAAACGCGTATTAATCAATGAAGTGACCCCCAATAGTTGGACAACCAATAACTGGGGGTCTTTTTATGTCA
>CAMLMY010000008.1 GCA_946481345.1 uncultured Gilliamella sp.
AAACCTGTGGTGTTATCTTTAAAGAAATCATAACTTAATATGCTTGATAATACTACTTCTCCATCACGCATATAGTCCGCACCCGTAGCCGCCATACCGTTATAACGTCCACGATTGTTTTTACCTATGTGACGTCCATAATAACCGATAGCGCCTTTACGATTAGCATCGGTATAAGCAATACCAAACTTGGCACTCCATTTCGGTTCTTTCCACTCAATATCTGCGCCATAATGCCAAGCCGAATCATCAAAATCGCGAACATTTGCTTTCATTTTGTCATGATTTTTAAGAGCAGTACTGCCATAAATTTGTGAACCTAAGATAAGTTTATCCATTGGTTTATAGGAAAATTCAATCGCATGACGTTTAATATAATCTTTGGCTTCACCATATGAGTAATCAAGAGTGAGGGTTTTGTCTTTATAGGCAATACCAGCTGTTTTGATGTTATCAATTACGTGCTTTCTGTCTAAACTATAAAAATGCACTTTTTGGGATGATTCACGAGGAAAGGCGCTGTCAATATAGGCTAATGATAATGCTAAGTTAGAATATTTAACTACACCACTGTAACCTAAATAACTATAACGAGTTAAATGTTGTGATGAACTCATGACACCCATATCTTTTAAAGTATGCCAACCAGCTTTGCCATTAAAATTCACTTGTTCATTGCCTAGTTTGATTTTTGCATAGCGTTGAGTAAATTTATTAAAACCATGGGCATTGTGTTTATTCGGTTTTTTACCAACGTTATAGAGTAAATTACGAGTAGCAAAGTAGTCACTTGCACCAAGTTTTATTACGTTGTCATAAGTGAAGTCAAAACCAAGTGTATCGAACAAATAACCAGATTTATAATTGAACGTAAATGCTTGTCCCCATGCACTATGGACTTCTTTAGGTTGGGATGCATTTTCTTTTAAATATTTCCAGTGGTTACGTGTTGAAAATTCAAATTTACTATCTTTAAAAAATGTTTCATCAGATAGGGATTTGGGTTCATAATGATGGGATGATTCACTAGCTAATACGGCATAACTGTTTATGCTCAATAGCGCCAATGTTAGATATTTTATTTTCATTGTCGTTTTCCTAACTGTTTATCCTAATTTAAAAATGTTTGGTATTTATGGGTTTTTTACTTTTACTAAACATTTAGGCTTTGTCTGCAAAAGCAGTATCGTCCTATCTTTCCGCTTTAATTATTTTTTTAGTGATTGATTATTTCCTCCATCCTTATTACTTATTTATTCAAGGATAATTTACCTAAATCCACATACTCCATATTGCCAATTTCAACGACACTGTATTTACCATTTTGGTAAACGATTTTAACGACTGTTGCATTGGATAATGGTTTGTTTTTAATTGGATCATCGGTAAGATCGGAAATCATGGCTTGCATTGACATGCCAGATGAAATCGCCAAAATATTTTTTTGATGTTTTTCTTGTGCTGTTTTTATAATGGTATTGAGTGCATTTTGAGTACGCTCTTTAACTTGTTCAAAGTTTTCCGCTTCATGTTTAGGATCACTTTTCGCAATTGCATCGGTAAGTGCTGCCACTGGAATTTGACCTTCTACATAGCTTTTATAAAAGTTATTAACTGATTTATAGCCAAGTGACTTCATTGAAGCAGAGACCATTTTTGCGTTGGTACCGCCTTCAAACCCTCCATAAAAGACTTCACGTAATCCTTTGAGTTCTTGAATTTGGTAATCTTTGACACCTTTTTGTTGTAATAGTACTTGCATGGTTTCACGTTGACGCCCCGCATCGCTGGTGTAGTAGGCATCAAATTGGATCTGCTTATCTTTAAATCCTTGCCCTAAATAACGCGCAACTTCAATCCCTTTATCGGTTAATGGCGAATCCGCCCAACCTTGTACTAAATCATAAGTATTAAATAAAGTTTTACCGTGACGTGCAAAATAGATGGTAATCTCTTCATTATGAGTGTTTTCGTTATTCACAGTCGCTTTATTTGATTGGTTGCTGCACCCAGTTGTAAACGCTGTTATAACTAGTAGTCCTGCGGTTAATGCTATTTTTATTGTTTTATTTTTCATAATTAGCTCGTATGGCATTAAATTATTGGTCTGTTTGATCAATTAGCAGGTAAGGATAATTAATCACTTACCTGCATCATTATTATTTCAAGTTCGCCCCTCTGGATGAAATTACTGATTTATACCAATAAAAACTTTTCTTTTTATAACGCGTTAAAGTGCCCGTTCCATCTTGATTTAAATCGACATAGATAAATCCATAACGTTTAGTTACTTCCGCTTTTGAAGCACTGATTAAGTCAATTGGCCCCCAACTGGTATAGCCCATCACTTCAACACCGTCATTGATTGCCTCGCGCACTTGTACTAGGTGATCGTTCATATAATTAATACGGTAATCATCATTGATGGTGCCATCAGCTTCTAATTTGTCTTTAGCGCCTAGACCATTTTCAACAATAAATAACGGTTTTTGGAAACGCTCATAGAGCATATTAAGTAGATAACGGATGCCGATCGGATCGATTTGCCAACCCCATTCCGATGCTTTTAGATATGGATTTGGCACCATATCTAAGATATTACCTTTTTGGCGTAAAGAATCATCAGCGGTACCACAGCAGCTCATATAGTAACTAAATGAGATAAAATCGATGGTTTCTTTTAGATCTTCACGATCTTGATCCGTAATTTCTAACTCAATATTGTTCTCTTTAAAATAACGAGTCATATAAGTAGGATAATAACCACGTGCTTGCACATCACCAAAGAATAACCAGCCATGATTTTCTTGTAAGGTTGCCCAGACATCTTCAGGTTTTGGCGTGAGTGGATAGGCCAGTGCACCTAGTAGCATATTGCCGATTTTGGCATCAGGAATAATTTGATGACACAATTTTACAGCTTGGCTACTCGCAACAAGTTGATGATGAATCGCTTGATAAATTTGTGCTTTAGTACTGTTTCTATCAAGACCAACACCTGTAAATGGCTCATGTAGAGACATATTAATTTCATTGAACGTTAACCAATGTTTTACTTTATCTTTATAGCGTTCAAAGACTGTTTTAGCATAACGGGTGAAGAACTCAATTACCTTTCGATCACCCCAACCGCCATACTGAGTGACTAAATAATAGGGCATTTCATAGTGAGATAATGTGACCAATGGCGTGATGTTATGTTTGAGCATTTCATCAAATAATTTGTCATAAAAAGCAAGACCTGCTTCATTTGGTTCCAATTCATCACCATTAGGGAAAATACGCGTCCATGCAATGGAAGTACGTAGACAGGTAAAACCCATTTCAGCAAATAAAGAGATGTCTTCTGGGTAGCGATGATAAAAATCGATCGCGCGATCTTTAATGCTAGTAATATCGTTTTTATTACGGTCTACAATGTCGCCAAATAAGCCATTTGGCGTACAATCCGATGTGGATAAGCCTTTACCGCCTTCTCGGTATGCGCCTTCAACTTGGTTGGCAGCAATTGCGCCGCCCCATAAAAAATCACTAGGAAATAGTTTAGACATGTATTACTCCTTATTTTCGGATTTGTTTAATGCTAGTAATGCATCGCCAGCTTGAATATCATCTTGCATAAAAATAGTTTGCACATCTTTATAGTCATCACTGTTAGTTATGATTATTGGGGTAGTGACTTCAAATCCAGCTTGTTTAATGGCATCAATATCAAAGCTGACTAACAGATCGCCTTTTTTAACTTTACTACCTGCTTCAACATGTGCTTCAAAATGTTGTCCATCTAATTTAACGGTGTCGATACCGATATGGATGAGTATTTCTGCGCCTGAATGAGTTACAAATCCAATAGCATGTTTGGTTCTAAATAGAGATACCACTTCTCCGTCTTCTGGCGCTAATGCTTGACCAATTGTTGGGATGATTGCCGAACCTTTACCCATTAGTTCACCAGCAAAAGTAGGATCATTAACTTGAGTTAATGGAATCACTTTACCTGTCATTGGGCTTGAAATAGTGATAGTTTCGACTTGTTTAACTTCATCGGTTTGTTTTTTATCTTCATTGTTTTGCGGTTGATTTTCATCGGTTGCTTTTTTATCTTTTGGTATACCAAACAGGTAAGTTACCGTTGTAGAAACACCGAATGAAATGAGAGAACCAAATACCACCGCATAGAATTTTTCATTAATTCCTGTTGGAGGAATTAATTGTAAGAATGAAAAAATACTAATAAAACTGAACGAATAGATAACCGAATGGTAATAACCAACAATACCTCCGCCAATCATTGCTGAGATACAGCCGATCACAAATGGGCGTTTTAATGGTAAGTTAATTCCATAGATAGCCGGTTCTGTTACACCAAAAATGCCTGATAATACCGACGAACTGGCTAACGCTTTCATTTGTGGGTCTTTACTGCGTAACATAACCGCTAATACTGCACCGACTTGTGCAAATACTGCAGGGAACAAGATAGGCATCATAAAATCTTCGTTGTAAACGTTAAAATTGTTCATCGCGAATGGTACCATCCCCCAATGAATGCCAAAAATAACCATCACTTGCCAAAGTCCGGCTAAAATCATCGATGCAATTACCGAGTTAAGTTGATAAACGTAGATGATACCATCAGCCACAATATTACTTAAAAATGCTACAACAGGACCAATGACGGCAAACGTTAATGGTACGGTAATGATGATACCAAGCAATGGGGCAATGAATTTTTTAAATGAATCATGCATGATCTTGTTAAAATTACGTTCTAATAATGTATAGAACCAGCTAGCGATGATGATAGGGAACACTGATGATGTATAAGGAATTAATTTAATAGGTATCATAAATAATGAAGTTTGTAGTTCAAATGCACCACCTAGCATGCCAACAATATTGGGATGAACTAATGCTCCACCTAATGCCATACCAACGTAGGGATTTCCTCCAAACTTTTTAACAGCTGAAAAACCTAAAATGATTGGTAAATAATAAAATGGCGCATCGGCAATTGCGAACAAGAAGTTATAAGTTGGAGAACCCTCATAGACAATGTTTTCAACTTGCAATAAAGCGATTATCCCCTTAAAAATACCTCCAGCGACGATTACAACTAACGCAGGAATAAAAATACCGGAAACTAAATCAATTAGTTTTGAAAAAAATCCCATTTTTTTATCAGGGGCAGCATTGGTTGTATTATTTTCATTAAGATTGGTTAATTGCATTATGTCACTGAATACATCGGCAACATGATTGCCAATGACTACTTGAAATTGTCCACCGCTTTTTACTACAGTAATCACACCTTTTTGTTTTTTGAGTGATTCTGCATCAGCTTTACTGTCATCATTTAATACAAAACGTAAACGAGTAGCACAATGAACTAGACTTGTGATATTGTCTTTTCCACCAACTTTATTAATGATTGATTCGGCAAGTTCTTTGTTTTTCATTCCTTATCCTTATTTGTTTAACGCTTAAATAGCGCAAAAAAAAACCTAGATCTCTTATTATCAAGAGATCTAGGTTTTGCTTGCATAGTAATAATTTACTATGCAATGACAATCCAGTAAATGAGATATTTAGGTTAGCATAATTTTTTATGGTATGGTATGACTTCTCAGACTGTGATTAATAAATTGTGATATATCTCACATTTATGATTTTTTTAATTCAGTTCTCAACCGTTCTATATGAATAGTTAAGTATAAACTTTCATCATCCGTAAGAGGGTGTTGATATTGTTGAATCAGATGTAAATCAATTTGTTTAGTGCATAAGTAAGCTTGATCATATTTTTGGCGAACAATTTCATACAGGGAAGAATCTTGTTGCGTTTGTGTTCCTTTACTTAATATTCGTTGCGCAAAAAATTTTAAATGTGTTACAAATCGTTGATAAGAGAGGCAATCTTCGTCATATTCAATGCGGAAATGATATTTAACAATATTAAGTATTTCGCGCATGATTTTGGTCATATTGACAATATTGGGCATGGTGCCATTTAGTTGTGCATTGATAATATGAAAGGTAATAAAGCCCGCTTCATCTTCCGGTAGTTCTATTCCAAGGCGTTTTTTTATGACGGATAATGCATAAAGACCAATTTGGAACTCTTTCGGATAGAATTTTTTGATTTCCCATAAAAAGCCATTAGGAATATCAAATCCTTGCTTGTGGCGTTCAATAGCAAAATGGATGTGGTCAGTGAGTGAAATATAAATACTGTCTTGCAGTTTACTTTCCATAAATTCTTTAGCATGATTGATTATAATTTGAGAAGTGGTTAACACCTCCAATGGAATTTCAGAAAGTAATTCATTAAATTTAGGTAATATATCTTTATTATCTAACGAAAATTGTTTTTCAATCAGATTGGTATCGATTAAATCCCCTTCGCGTTTTTTAAAACCAATACCTCGCCCGGTAAGGATTAACTCTTTTCCTTTATCATCCAGTGTAACAATTACATTATTATTTAATATTTTATGAACTTTCATTGAATTAAGGTTAATTTTTAAATTTTTTTATTATGAATTGCTAAATGAAAATGAAAAGCAGAAAATTAAAAAAGTGTGATTAATATCAAACTTTTGCCAGAATTTAGTTGCCAATAAATTCTTTTTCTATCAATGAACCAAAGTACCTATAAAAAAGCCCCGATTCAGTCAATCTTATCGGGGCGCAATTTTATGTTTTATTTATTCTTGTGCTAATAACTTATTCATAGTTTGAATAAATTTACTTGGATCACTTAATGAACCTTTTTCAGCAAGTAATGCTTGATCAAGTAATAACTCAACCCAATCAGTGAACTCACTTTCTTCTTGAGTATCTGCTATACGTTTCACCAGTTTATGATCTGGATTAATTTCAAACGTATATTTGATATCAGGTGCTTTTTGTCCAGCAGCAGCAAACAATTTGGCCATCTGTGTGCTCATTTCATCCGCTGCGGTTGTGACAACAGCAGGTGTGTTAGTTAAACGATGAGTTATTTTAACTTCCTTAACTTTATCACCTAATACTGTTTTGACTCTTTCAATAAATGGCTCAAGTTCTTTTTCAACTTGTTTTTGTTCTTCACTATCTTGATCAGCCAGTTTTTCAATAGATTCATCTGATTTACTTACTGATTGGAATTGTTTGCCATCAAATTCAGTTAAGTTGCTCATCATCCATTCATCAATACGATCGGATAATAACAATACTTCAATACCTTTTTTACGGAATAGCTCTAAGTGAGGGCTGTAATTTGCAGCACCATAGCTGTCCGCTGTAATGTAGTAAATCTTTTCTTGACCGTCTTGCATACGGCTGATGTAATCTTCTAACGATACAGTTTGTGCATCACTATCCGTGTGGGTTGAAGCAAAACGTAATAATTTAGCTATTGCTTCACGGTTAGCAAAGTCTTCACCTGTCCCTTCTTTTAATACTAAACCAAATTCACCCCAGAACTGTTGATATTGTTCTTTATCATCTTTGGCTAATTTTTCAAGCATTTGTAGTACGCGTTTAGTACACGCGTTACGTAAACTTTGGGTAATTTTATTATCTTGTAAAATTTCACGCGATACATTTAATGGAAGATCATTTGAATCAATTAAACCTTTCACAAAACGTAAATAGTTTGGCATGAATTGTTCCGCATCATCCATAATAAATACACGTTGAACATATAATTTTAATCCGTGTTTATTATCACGATTCCACATATCCCACGGTGCTTTAGCTGGAATATACAGTAAACTGGTGTACTCTTGTTTACCTTCAACTCGGTTATGGCTCCAACTTAATGGATCAGCATAATCATGTGACAAGTGCTTATAAAATTCTTTATACTCTTCATCAGTGATATCGGATTTACTACGTGTCCAAAGTGCTTGAGCTTTATTAACTTTTTCCCATTTAACTTCTTTACTTTCTTCGTCAGTGGTTTGCACTTCAACAGGTAATGAAATATGATCAGAATATTTGCTGATAATGGAACGTAGACGCCAATCATCTAAAAACTCTTTTTCATCTTCTTTCAAATGTAAAGTGATTTCGGTACCGCGAGTTTCTTTATTATCATCTGAAATGGTATATTCACCTTCTCCCGCTGATTCCCACATAACGGCTTGGTCAGCTTTGGCGGTTGCTGCACGGGTTCTCACTGTAACTTTGTCGGCAACAATAAAGGCAGAGTAAAAACCAACCCCGAATTGACCGATTAATTGGCTATCTTTAGCTTGATCGCTTCCAATGGATTCTAAAAATGCTTTAGTGCCTGATTTTGCAATGGTTCCTAAGTTTTCAATGACTTCATCACGTGTCATACCAATACCATTATCAGAAATTGATAGGGTACCTGCTTCTTTATTTACCCAAATGCGCACACCAAGTTCGCCGTCACCTGCATATAAATCTGGGTTTTCTAATGCTTTGAAACGAAGTTTATCGGCTGCATCAGATGCATTGGAAATTAGTTCTCTTAAAAAGATCTCTTTATTGGAATATAAAGAATGGATCATTAAATGTAGAATTTGTTTAACTTCAGATTGAAATCCACGAGTTTCAGTGCCTTGCTTACTCATTGACTAGTTCCTCTACTATATTTAGTTAATTCAATTCACGCTATCTGCTGCATAACGTTATTATCGACAAAACTATATGATTTTTATCGATTTATTATGCAGCTTTAGTCGTTAATATTTACTGAATAATATTAATATAATGGTTTGATTTATTGTTGTATTGCTATATGGGAATAAAAAATAGGATTTCAATACAAGTTAGTAAAATTTATTAATTGTTTGTCTGTTTTTTGTTAAATAAGGGGTGTAAAAAAGCCTTGATGGATATCAAGGCTTATAATATAGGTATTATATAATTTTGTTATTATTTAAATAAATCCATAAATAAGAATCAAAATCACCGCAACAGGAACAATAAATCGAGATAATACCGTCCAAATATTGAACCAAAATTCATTTAAGTTTAACTCTTCACGGATACGTTTTTGATTCATCATCCATGCTCCAAACACTACCGTACCTAAACCGGTAACAGGTAACATGATTTTACTCGTTAAATAATCCAGCAAATCAAAAATATTTTTATCAAATAATTTTACGTTTGACCATTCATTAAATGACAAAATACAAGCAATACCTAACGCCCAGATGAAAACACTGCTTACCACTGTTGCTGTTTTACGTCCCATATGGGTTTTTTCTTCTAATAGTTCAACTGTTGGTTCAAGCAATGATATTGAAGAAGTTAACGCAGCAAAAGTTAAGAAAATAAAGAATAAACAACCTAAAATAGCCCCTCCAGCCATATTACCAAAGGCAATTGGAAGTGTAACAAAAATGAGCCCAGGACCAGAACCCGCTTCTAAACCGTTGGCAAAGACGAGTGGGAATATCGCCATACCCGATAGCATTGCTACTATTACATCTAAAATCACCACAGTACGCGCGGTTGATAGTAAATTTACATCTTTACCAAGATAAGAACCGTACGCCATCATTATGCCCATACCTAATGATAAGCTAAAAAAGGCATGACCTAATGCTGCTAAAATTGCGGTGCCATTTAGCGCTGACAGATTTGGGGTAAATAAGAATTTAAATGCTTGACCGAAAGATGGACCACTCACATAAGCGGCATAACCAACTAATACCAATAGCAATATGCCTAAGCCTGGCATCATGACTTTACATGAACGCTCTAAACCCGCGCCAACGCCCAAAGCAACAATAAGGGTATTAGCCGCCATAAAAACGGTATGCCATATTAATAGGCTGTTAACGTTGCCAAGAAAATTGCTAAAGATTTGACCAGTGCCTGCACCATCAACACCATTAAAAGTCCCTTTAATTGCTAAAAAGATATAATCGGTTGCCCAGCCACCAATCACACTATAAAATGAAAGAATTAAAAATGAGCCGAGTACACCAATAATACCCACCCATTTCCATAATTTAGATCGACCTTCTGAAACTGCGACATCTTCCATAGTATGAATTGGATTTTTTTGGCCACGACGACCAATTAACCATTCTAAAACCAAAATTGGTAAACCAATTAAAAACATAAACAGTAAATAGGTCAATACAAAGGCTGAACCGCCCATTTCACCCGCCATATATGGAAACTTCCAGATGTTTCCTAACCCAACAGCAGAACCAGCCGCAGCAAGCATGAATCCCATGCGTGAGCTCCACTGGGAGTGACTTTTTTTCATAGTACCTGTACTCATGAATATTTACCTTGCCCTCAAAATAATTATTTAATTGTCGCTTTAATTAATGTGTAACCATTACTTTATTAAAAGCATAAAATTGCAAATCATGCCATGAAAAACAAGGGGAAACAAGAAATCATTATAAATTTTAATGTGACTGTCTATTTTTACATTAGAATTATTTAT
Source organism: uncultured Gilliamella sp. (assembly GCA_946481345.1). Lineage (GTDB taxonomy): Bacteria > Pseudomonadota > Gammaproteobacteria > Enterobacterales > Orbaceae > Gilliamella. The sequence continues at coordinate 10,427 of CAMLMY010000008.1, forward strand.
TGTGATAAATCTTACTATGTTGATTATATTAAGATTTTATTTTAAATATACTTATCACTCACTCATATTTTATTGATATTGCATTTAATTTTATTCTTTTATTCACGCCGACCATGACATAAAATAGAGTTTGATTAATTAAATTTTTGGATAAATAAGATCCCATGACACAAAATATTGATTTCAATGAAATAAGTAAATTTTCTCAGTTAGCAGCTCAGTGGTGGGATCCAAATGGCAAATGCAGACCACTCCATATTATCAACCCTTTACGTGTGGATTATATTAAACAACAGGTAGGTTGTTTAGAAAACAAACGAGTGTTAGATGTCGGCTGTGGGGGAGGCATTCTATCCGAAAGTCTTGCAAAATTTGGTGCTGATGTTACAGCGATTGATCTGGCAGATGAATCACTAGCAGTTGCCCAGCTTCATGCAAAAGAAAATAACTTAGTTATTAGTTACCAAAAGCAAACCGTTGAAGATCATGCTAAAGAACATCCCGCTCATTATGATGTCATTACCTGTATGGAATTATTAGAACACGTGCCGGATCCATTTTCGATTATCCAAGCTTGTGCAACGCTACTTAAACCGAATGGCAAACTCTTTTTATCTACTATAAATCGTAATCACAAAGCTAAATTATTGCTAATTTATGGCGCAGAATACATCGCTCGAATGGTACCAAAAGGGACTCATGATTTTAACCGATTCATTCGTCCATCAGAATTAATGAATTGGGTAGAGCAAGCGAAATTGGATGTTGAAGATATCATCGGCATGGAATATCACATACTTAAAAATGAATTTAAGTTGGGATCAAACATTGATGTTAATTACATTTTGACAGCCCAAAAAACCTCAAATTTGTAAAATGTGATCTAATTCTCATTTTAGACATTTTTTCCATTATTTTTTTTATTTTCCTCTATAATCCCGAATGTTACCGATAACATGTCAGATTATTCTAGAGGAAATATTCATGCCGTTAATCATTATAGCTATAGGCGTAGCTTTATTACTTATCTTAATGTTGCCGCTACGCGTCAATGGTTTTATTGCCTTGATTCTTGTTGCCTTAAGTGTTGGTATCATGGAAGGTATGCCCGTAATGGCAGTGGTTCAATCCATAAAAAATGGAGTAGGAGGAACACTGGGTAGCTTAGCATTAATTATGGGTTTTGGTGCCATGCTGGGCAAACTATTAGCGGATTGTGGTGGCGCACAACGCATTGCAACAACGTTAATTAATACATTTGGTGATAAAAAAATACAATGGGCTGTTACCCTAACGGGTTTTATCGTTGGTTTTGCCTTATTTTATGAGGTAGGTTTTGTTTTATTGCTACCGCTTGTATTAACCATTGCAGCAACCCTTCGTATCTCCCCATTATATATTGGTATTCCTATGGCGGCTGCCTTATCTGTTACTCATGGTTTTTTACCTCCTCACCCTGGACCAACGGCTATCGCCGAAATATTTAATGCTGATATGGGACGCACTTTACTTTACGGTACCATCATAGGTATTCCAACTGTAATTTTAGCCGGTCCTGTACTTGCCAAAATGCCTTTTATACGAGCCATTAATCATCCGATTGAAGACGGATTGTATAATTCAAAACAATTTACTGATGAACAGATGCCAAGTTTTGTTGTCAGTGTATTTACTGCTTTAATTCCAGTTGTACTCATGTCAATTCGAGCGGTATGTGAAATGACTTTACCAAAAGGGCATTTGATTCTGCCTTATGTTGAATTCTTTGGTGATCCAATTATCGCTACATTGATTTCAGTTATTGTCGCGGTGTTTACCTTTGGCATTTTCCGTGGGCGTTCAATGGCTCAAATTAATACGACTTTAGCGGATTCAATTAAAATCATCGCCATGATGTTATTAATTATTGGTGGCGGTGGCGCCTTTAAACAAGTTTTAGTTGATAGTGGCGTTAAAGTTTATATTGAAGAGATGATGCATACATCTAATATATCACCACTTATTATGGCTTGGTTAATTGCTGCATTATTGCGATTAGCTCTTGGTTCGGCAACGGTTGCGGCATTAACTGCTGGTGGCATTGTATTTCCATTAATCGCTTCCACAGGCGTGAGTCCGGAATTGATGGTGATTGCGACTGGAGCAGGTAGCGTGGTGTTTTCTCATGTTAATGATCCTGGATTTTGGTTGTTTAAAGAATATTTTAACCTTAGCATCACCGAAACTATGAAATCGTGGTCATTGTTAGAAACGGTCATTTCGGTGTGTGGATTGGTAGGTTGTTTAGCGATCAATATATTTATCTAATTTACCGCATTTTTATTTTTTCCTTAGTGGATAATTCTGCTAAGGAATTTTTCTTAAATACCGCTGGTCTTTTTGCGCAAAAGTGAGTAGAATGCATCGGCAATATTTTATCAACAACTCAACTCAATGGTGAATATTGTCATGTCTCGTATAGTAAAAGAAGCCCTCACGTTTGATGACGTGTTATTAGTCCCAGCCCATTCCACTGTTTTACCGAATACTGCTGATATCAGTACGCAACTTACCCAAACCATTAAACTAAATATTCCAATGCTTTCAGCAGCAATGGATACCGTTACTGAGTCTGATTTAGCCATTGCACTCGCGCAAGAAGGTGGAATTGGTTTTATTCATAAAAATATGTCAATTGAAAACCAAGCTAATCATGTAAGACGAGTGAAAAAACATGAAAGCGGGATTGTACAAGATCCGGTAACTGTCTTACCAACAGCCACTATCAAACAAGTAATCGATTTAGCGAAAGAATATGGATTTGCTGGTTTTCCAGTTGTGACTGAGTCACAAGAATTAGTGGGTATTATAACTGCACGAGATGTTCGATTTGCAACTGATTTATCACTGCCCGTTACTGCGGTAATGACGCCGAAAGAACGTTTAGTTACGGTAAAAGAAGGCGAACAGCGTGAAATTGTTTTAAAAAAAATGCATGAACATCGCGTCGAAAAAGTGTTAGTTGTTGATTCGAAATTTCATCTTAAAGGTATGATCACCGTCAAAGATTATAATAAAGCTGAACAAAAACCTAATGCATGTAAAGATGAAAAAGGGCGCTTGCGTGTGGGAGCCGCAGTGGGTGCGGGGGCAGGAAATGAAGAACGTATTGCTGCATTAGTTGAAGCTGGCGTTGATGTGTTATTAATTGATTCATCGCATGGACACTCTGAGGGGGTGTTAGAGCGTATTCGTCAAGCTCGAAAAGCCTATCCTGATCTACAAATTATCGGAGGTAATGTCGCTACAGCAGAGGGCGCTAAAGCACTTATTGATGCTGGCGTAAATGCTGTTAAAGTAGGGATAGGTCCAGGTTCAATTTGTACTACTCGCATTGTTACTGGCGTGGGTGTACCACAAATTAGTGCAATTATGGATGCCGTTGAGATGGCACAAAAACACAATATTCCAGTTATTGCCGATGGCGGTATTCGTTTTTCTGGAGATATTGCCAAAGCCATAGCTGCGGGTGCTGCTTGTGTGATGGTCGGTTCTATGTTTGCTGGCACTGAAGAAGCTCCTGGCGAAATTGAATTGTTCCAAGGTCGAGCTTATAAATCTTATCGTGGTATGGGATCGCTTGGTGCAATGGCCAAAGGATCGTCCGATCGCTATTTCCAAACGGATAATGCTGCTGATAAACTCGTACCAGAAGGCATCGAAGGGCGTATTGCTTATAAAGGTTTCTTAAAGGAAATCATCCACCAACAAATGGGAGGATTACGTTCTTGTATGGGATTAACGGGTTGTGCAACCATTGATGAATTACGCACTAAATCGAAATTCTATCGTATCACTGGCGCAGGTATGAAAGAAAGCCATGTACATGATGTTTTAATTACCAAAGAGCCGCCTAACTATCGAGCAGGAGTATAATTTAATTATATCTCTTTTCTAGCGTAGTTTGATTTTAGGCATTTTAAATTAGGTATTGCCTATCATCATTAAAATTTTTCAAAACTAAAGGGACTTCTTAAGTCCCTTTAATCAATGGTATTACAACAGTGTATTTTTTATCTTTCTTTGTTTTAACCATGATTCATACTTAAATATTGAATTGAAGATAAAAAAATGAAACGGTATAGACTCCTGAATATTTTTTACAAAATATTCCTTATAATGCATAACATTGTCATTCAGTACAAATTCTTTTATTGCTATTGGTTTGTGTATTTTTAATTGATTAGTTGTCAATGTAACTTAGGCTATCTCATCGTTATCGTTTTAATGAAAAATCCTACCAAATTATAAGTTAAAAATTTAATTGATACTCACATATATAATTTTTGATATTCTGTTTTAAAAATTTAATAAATTTAATAAAATTAATAAGTTTTGGAGTTATTTTTTTTCGTAAATAATTTGATCTGTAATTAAATTACCTATAACATTAAGTAATAATCAGTATATTATAAAGATAAATGGAAATAGAAAATGAGAAAGTTATTATTTGTGTTAATTTCAGTAGTATTGTTAACTGGTTGTGGTGATAAAACCATTGATGCATCATCCCCAGAAAATCTAAAAAAATCGATATCTGATATGGTAAGTGAACTTGAAGGTGATCAGTTACAATCGTTTAATATTTCAATGGGTAGAATTATGATTAATTCAGCTATTGAAGCTGCGGGTGACGATAAAAAGAAACAAGCGATTATCAAGAACAAAATTAATGGTAAAACGGCTTCGGAAATTATTAAAATTGGTGAAAACGAAAAATTACCAGGAGAAGCGGACTAAATATTTTTGAAATTTCAAGATTGCAATATTTTAATACAAATTAACGAGATTTTTTAAATATAAAGATTTATTTTTTAAGAATAGTAATTTTAAAAATCGGTAATATAAATAATTCATTAGGTTAATATTAAATTTTATAATTATCAATAGGTTATTTTATAACTCTCAATAAAAGTTGCAATCTTTCCAATATTAACCAAATTCTTTGTCAGGTTCTTTCATTTCAATAAACACCTTATTATTCCAACCCAAAAAATAATAATTCAAAGTGCTCAGAATCATCTTTTTAATGGTAACTTTCATTACAAGAATTTCTAATAATTTTACTGAAAAAAATAATTAGAAATGTTTTTTTTATAAAAAAAAATAGCAGCCATAACGACTGCTATTTTTTCTTTTTTTGGGGGTTTAAATAACCGTCTTTGATATGGTTATTTTATTGCCTTGGCTACGATTTCTTGTGCTTCTTTCTGTAAAGTCGCTAAATGATCATTACTGATAAAGCTTTCAGCATAAATTTTATATGCATCTTCCGTACCTGATGGACGAGCGGCAAACCAACCATTTTCTGTGATAACTTTTAGTCCACCGATTGGTGCATTGTTAGCGGGTGCTGTGGTTAAGCACTGGGTTATCTTTTCTCCTCCAAGTTTGTCAGTGGTTAACTGACTTGCATCAAGTTTAGATAGTTTTTGTTTTTCACTAAACGTTGCAGGAGCTTGAATCCGTCCATAATAAGATACCCCAAATTTGTCTTCAAGTTCTTGGTATTGTTCTTGAGGATTTTTGCCGATTTTAGCTGTCATTTCAGCAGCAAGCAAACAAAGAATAATACCGTCTTTATCTGTTGTCCAAACTTTGCCGTTTGTTCTTAAAAACGATGCGCCCGCGCTCTCTTCACCCGCAAATCCTAATTTGCCGTTATAAAGCGCATCAGCATACCATTTAAAACCCACTGGGTACTCTAAGTATGTTTTATTAAGGCTATTTGCTACGCGATCTATCATTGAACTGGTGACCAATGTTTTACCAATAGCAATATCTTTGTTCCATTGTGGGCGATTTTGGAAAAGATAGTTAACGCAAGTTGAAAGATAAGCGTTAGGGTTCATTAATCCTTTAGGCGTTACAATTCCATGACGGTCAGAATCCGTATCGTTACCAAATGCTAAATCAAACTTATCTTTTAACTCTAATAAACCCGCCATTGCCCATCGGCTGGAGCAATCCATTCTAATCACTTCATCATGATCCAAATGCATAAAACTAAAAGTCGGGTCAATTTTATTATTAACAATATTGAGGTTTATACCATATTTTTCAGCAATACGCGGCCAATAAGTGACACTCGCACCACCTAATGGATCGACACCTATATTTAAATTTGAGGATTTAATTAATGCTAAATCTAAAATATTTTCCAGATCATTAACATAATCTATTTCATATTCTTTGGTATGAATATAAGATGAATTAAGTGCTTTTTCTAACGTAACACGCTTTACACCATTAAGGTTGTTTTTGAGTAATTCATTAGCGCGATTTTCTATCTGTTTTGTAATATCGGTATCAGCCGGCCCACCATTAGTAGGATTATATTTTATACCACCATCTTCAGGGGGGTTATGTGAAGGGGTAATGACAATACCGTCGGCAAGTTGTGATTGTTTATCTTGATTAAAAGTCAGAATGGCATGTGAAATAACTGGTGTCGGCGTATATCCCCAATCACGCGCGATAATTACCGTTTGCTCGTTTGCAACGAAAACTTCAAGCACAGATTTTAAAGCTAATTCGGACAGAGCATGTGAATCTTGACCAATAAAACACGGACCTGTGACATTGTTGGCTTTACGGTATTCGGCGATTGCTTGAGCAACAGCTAAAATATGCGCCTCATTAAATGTACCTTTATTTGCACTACCTCGATGACCTGAGGTGCCAAAAATCACTAATTGACTGGCATTTTCTGGGTTAGGGCTAATCTGATAATAATTATTTTTCAAAGTTTCAACATTAATCAAATCGGCTGGCTTTGCTAATAATCCTGCTCGGCTGTGATTTGCCATTTTATACTCCTTTTTCCAAAATTTTATATCCACATCCAAATTTATATTTATGTTAGCAATTGTTAGCTATTTAATATATATAGTGAATGTTTTATTTTATTTGTGCTGAAAAAATATTAATAACTTGGTTTATCATACTTTCTGAAATGCCCATATCACTCATTATTGATTCTAGTATATACATTTTTCTAGCCGTATTAGTATTACTAATAACCCAATAAGGTGTTCCGATAACTTCGCGAGGCTTGGTATTTTTACCTGATGTTTCTAAAGATTTTTTATCTTTTGCTAAATATTGTCGTTTACTACCATGTAAAGAAGTGGCCGCTATCGAAAAAAGGGCGGGATTATAGTTATAAAGTGCGCCAAGTAGTAATATAAAACGGCTAATGATTGACTTTTCGTTAATAAACAAATCACTATCTAATAAATCATTAAATAATGTATATTGAGTTTCAGGTTGAGAAACAATGTTAGTCTTAGCTTTAACGGGTTGATTTATTTTTAATAAACGTCGCAAAATACTGGATGCATCTTCACCAATATGTTTTGTTTGTGATGCGATAAAATGGTATAATTCTTCGTCAATTTCGATAGTTTTCATTATGTTAGTTATGCCTATTAAATTAATTTACTGGACTCGTTTGCATTGCAAAGTTGTCGGGTTAATGTAAATTGTTGTTTACTTCATTAGACAAGCAAGTAGCATTTATTGATTAGGCTATTGCTTTTTTAGTTTCTGTTATTAGTTTATATTATGACAGGCGGATATCATAACTGATAATATTAAATGAAAAAATAACCGTTTCATATACTAATTGTATGGTAGATAAACTATTGAGCTGAGTATAACCCAACTTGATAATAAATAATATTATCATTTGATAAAATAATGAAAAGCATATTGTCGTTTTTGTAAAAGAATATTATGCTTAAAAAGTGTGAGCTTGCTCATGCTCAATAATATGAGGAATAAATTATGAAAAAAATTGTCACAGCAGCTATATTAGTTTCACTTCTTTCTGGTTGCACCAATAGTGATATATATTCAGGTGATGTTTATACAACTGATCAAGCAAAACAAGTTCAACAAGTTAGTTATGGTACTGTCGTATCTGTACGTCCAGTCAAAATTCAAGCCAACGCTACAAATGGTAAAAATGAAAACGTTGTCGGCTCACTAGGTGGGGCTGTGATTGGCGGTGTGTTAGGTAATACCATTGGTAATGGTACCGGTAGAGCGTTAGCGATTGCGACAGGCGCTATTGGTGGTGCAGTAATTGGCAGTGCAATTGAAGATAAAACTAGTCAAACAAATGCTGTCGAATTAGAAATTGAGCGAGAAAACGGCGGTAATATTGTTATCGTGCAAAAAGGCTCTCCTAATGAATTTTATGCAGGCCAACATGTTCGTTTAGTAAGTAATGGTAAACAAATAAGCGCCTCTCCACGCTATGGACGTTCTTATAATAATCAATAGGTTAAAAACTGTTAGTCTTAACTTTCGCTTGCTTGATAAGTGAGCGAAAGTTGAAGTTTAAATTTGAGTTATGCTATTAGCATAATAATCTCTCCAAGTTAACCATTAATTACTTCTCTAAAAATTTCCCATTTCAATACAATTTCTAAATCAAACTCTAATCTAAATATAAAATATTTGCCTGTATAATCGCTAACAGATAAAATCAGTTGGTGCAGTTAACTATTAAAAGGAACAATAAAGCAATGCGTATATTACATACTATGATTCGAGTTGGAGATTTACAACGTGCTATTGATTTTTATACTCGTGTAATGGGAATGAAACTATTAAGAACCAGTGAAAATACAGAATATAAATATTCTCTCGCATTTGTTGGTTATGGTGATGAAACTTCCAGTTCAGTTATAGAACTTACCTACAATTGGGGTACAGAGCAATATAATCATGGTGATGCTTTTGGCCATATTGCCATTGGTGTGGATGATGTTGCTAAAATGTGTAATGATGTAAAACAAGCGGGTGGTAAAGTTACACGTGAAGCGGGGCCCGTTAAAGGTGGTAAAACTATCATCGCTTTTATTGAAGATCCAGATGGCTATAAAATTGAACTCATCCAAAATGATCAGGCGGATAAAGCATTAGGTAACTAATTTTATTGACTCATAAAATCGCCGATTCATATCGGCGATCGACTAATTTTTTACATCAACTTTTTTACATCAACTAAGGTTTATAGTTTTGTAAAATTACTGTTGTGAATCCTCTGCAACACTCTAATAATGAATGCAAATAATTATCTAACTTTATTTACTGATTTAGTGCAGTTCGATAATTTATTATTCAGCAAGCAATTCCTTGAGTAATTGTTGGTTGGCTATGGCTTGTTTTGGTTGCTCTAAACTGGCTGCGTTGATAATAGAATTTAATGCATTTAAAGAACATTCAAAATCATCATTAATGATAATGTAATCATATTCATTATAATGTGAAATTTCAGCTTGGGCTTTTTGCATTCTTTTATTAATAATAGTTGCATCATCTTGACCACGTTTAATTAGGCGATTTTCAAGCTCTTTGAGTGATGGCGGTAAAATGAATATGCTTTTTGCTTGTGGCATTTTTTTCCTTACTTGTTGTGCTCCTTGCCAATCAATATCCAAAAATACATTAATACCTTGTGACAAGCTTTGTTCAATCTCAGCTTTAGAGGTTCCATAATAATTTTCAAACACATGAGCGTATTCTACAAATGCTTGCTCATCAATTAATGACTCAAAATGTTTGTGATCGACAAAATAGTAATGTGTGCCATGTAATTCTCCTGGTCTTGGATTACGCGTGGTATGAGAAATAGAAACTTTAGCAGGATGATGATCTTTTTGCTCTAAGTAAGCTCGAATTAAACTTGATTTACCTGCACCACTTGGCGCTGAGATAATAAATAGCGTTCCAGTATACATATATTTGATTGCCACTTTAATTAATATTAAGTTATTTTATTGTCATAAAAACGAGTTTGGCGATATTATAACAAACTTTAACGATAGTTTTCTCATATTATTATGCAGGCTATTTAGTTGGTATAAGTTTATGCTAAGTTAAAATTAATTTAAAAATATACTGAAATGTATGCTTAACCTGAAACTTTTTTACAAAAATTATAATTATTCATTAGTGGTACAGTTATTATATTAAGGAAAGAACATGTCATTAACATTTAAAGATGGTGTTTACGCTTGTATCCCAACTTTATTAGGTTACATTGGTATCGGTATTGCTGCTGGTGTTGTTGGCAAATCTGCACATCTATCTGTATTAGAAATCACGTTATTGGCCGTAATTATTTATGCTGGAGCATCACAATTTATTGTTTCTGGATTAATGTTAGTTGCTACACCTATTTCAGCTATTATTTTTACGGTATTTTTAGTCAATTCTCGCCACTTTTTAATGAGTATGGCAACCGCACCGACTTTTCGAAAATACTCATTACTTAACAATATTGGGATTGGTAGCTTATTAACCGATGAGAGTTTTGCCGTGGCAATGAATGCAATTGCTAATAAAGAGCCTATTAATGCTGCATGGATGCATGGACTAAATTTAACCGCTTATATTACTTGGATTTTATCCTGTTTCATTGGTGCCCTAATTGGTGAGTGGTTACCCGATCCAACAAAATTTGGGTTAGATTACGCTTTAGTGGCTATGTTTATCGGGCTTTTGTATTTACAGTTAATTGGCGATAAAACTAAACGTTTAAGAAATCGAGTTATTGCGATGTTAACGGTGAGTGTTTTATTGGTACTGCTATTACGATTTATTTCTTCTGAAATGGCTATACTTATCAGCACATTCGCAGGTTGTTTTATGGGCGTTGCAATGGAGCGTAAAGCATGACCACATACAGTTTATTGATTATTTTAGGGTGTGGACTTGTTACTTGGCTGCCGAGAGTAATTCCATTTATACTAGTACGAAAAGTGCAATTGCCTGAAATCGTTATCCGATTCTTATCTTATGTACCTTTATGTATTTTAACGGCTCTTTTTGTGCAAAATCTCTTTATTGCCAAACAAGGCGAATTTCCTGTTTTTAACATTGAGTATTGTTTAGCGGCTGTACCAACTACGTTAATTGCAATTTTGACTAAAAATTTAATGTGGATTGTCGTTGTTGGTATGTGCTCTATGGCGGTCATTCGGTATTTCTTGGTTTAATGATAAATAGGAACAAAAAAAGACAGGGCAAATGCCCTGTTTTTTTATGTTCTTTCTTTCAATTCTAATTTGTTAATTGTTCTGAGGATTTTATCTGCTTCAGCCGTTTGCCCTAATTGATTAAGATAATTTGCCATCGCTCTTTTATAGGCAACTTTATTAACAATCGCCTTAGGTTGTGAATTCCACCATTTTATTAAGGCTAATGGATCACTATCGGTTGATAATTGCTTGATACGACTTACATAGGCAACTTGTTTAAATTGGTCTAATTGCGACTCACTAAATGCTCCTGCTTTATACATAGCTGGCATAAGGTCAATGATTGCTTGATAATCTTGTGTATCATAATAGATTTGATCAGCAAGCCTTAGTACTTCTGGATTACGAGGTTTTTCATTTAATAAAGTTTCAATTGTTGCTCGTGCTGCATCATATTCACGGTTTTTAATTTGCAAACGGATTTGCACTAATTGAAAAGCAAATAATTCGTTCGGCTGACAATGTTTGGCTGCTTGTTCTAGTGATTGATTAGCTGGAATTACTTCATCATTGTCAATTTGCGTTTGGGCAGCAAGTAAGAACGATAACGCTGTATTGGTTGACGCTTTGGCACTCTTCATAAAAAATTTACTGGCTTGTTTATAATCCCCTTCAAGTAATGAAAGTTGTGCTTGCTCAAGTCGTTTAGCTGATTTTCTAGGTGATTTTGAGCGCAACCAATTGCCCAACATGGTTTTGGAATTAAAGATTTTCTCAAAGAGCCAATAGCAAATGTATAAACAAAGTAAACCCAGTAATTCTAAGATCACAAAAGATATAAATGACATACTGATTTTATAATTGGCGACCACAAAAACGGCTGAGCCTTGATGACCCTGTAATAATGGCCCTAGAAAAAATCCACCCACTAGCACTAAGAAAATAATTAATATTTTAAGCATCATTATTCTCCTATTGTGCCAACATTAAATGAACACGAGTTTGCATCAGTTTTTCTAACTCACTGGCACTTTCGAGTTTGTTAGGTACAGATTGGTCACTAATCGATTGGTTGAGCAGATTGTCAAGGTCATCTAAGAAAGCTTTAACACTTGGTGCGTTACTATCAAAATAAGCACTCACCCAAAGTAAAGCATCACTAAGTGCTCTTTGATAGATTAAATCTTGATGTCGAGGTACTGCTTGAGCAGCAATTAAAAGACGAAAACGAATATTTTCTCGAAGATAAAGTGATTGTTCTAACGTCAATGGTTCTTTAAAAATTTGGCATCTAAGCATCTGTTTTTCATCTAAGCCTGCTTTAGACAAACAGGTTTTGAAGTTATTTTCTTTTTCGTCGAGGTTTTCGATTGTAATGAATTTAGCCATAAAGTTTTTTGTATTCGTCATTAAATTACTAGACCAATCTGAAATTGACGAAGTAATACTTTGCTTATCATTATGATCCTTATCAGAATCAGCTTCTGAATTCACGCCTTGCGCGCTGGTCGTATGGGTATTTGATGGTTCTGTTTGGGTTGAGGCAATGGCATCATCATGTTGCGTCATGCCTAAATCTATTTGTTTATAATTACCAACTAAGGGAAGTTCATTGAGTGATTCTGAAAGTCCAACCAAATTCATGATAATGCCATCATAATCAATAAAACTCACCTGAGACAGTGAATTAATATCTTCAGTAATTGCTTGTCTTGCCGGTATTAAACTCGGATCATTTGCTTGTGCAAGACTTGCATCAGCATTTTTTAACAATAACCGAGCGGTCGCATAATCTTGCTCATTCCAGATTTTTCTTCCAGCTAAATGTACTAAATAATTAGCTTGAGAAATTAGCCAGACGTTGTAATTTGTTGCCGACATGGACGATAAGCGTTCATTAAGATTATAAATATTTTGCTCATTAAGTTTTGATGCATCATTGATCTGATTGGTTAATTGTTGTTGTGCTTTTTGTTGTTCATTTAATTGATCATCAACTCGCTGTTCTAATGTTGCTAACTGTTGATTCTGTCTATTTATCGCTTCTGTAATGTTATTTTGTAAATCATGAATAATACTATCTTTGGTGGTTTGCTTTAAATCAGCTAATTCTGTTTGTAAACTAGCAATCGTCTTTTTTTGGTTTTCAACTTGTGTATGACCGTGATAAAAAACAAAACCTCCAAGACCAAGAGTTAGCGCAATAGCTAAAAGGGATAGTTTTGATACAGGTGCTTTATTGACATTATTAGATGATGCAACTTTTTTTTCAACTGTTGGACTAGATTGGGCGGTTGTTGATGTTCTATTATCTTCTTTCATAGTCTTTTTCGCTTTATCTAAAGTAGTGATAGTGGAAGATTGGCTAAATGAAGAGGTGCTGATGGTAGAAAGTGTGGCATTGGCACCATAATATCGTAATGGCATAACTGACCTCATTTAGCATTGATATAATTAACAATATTATGACATAGAGTCATTATAGTTTTAAATAAAATTTGCTATTTGAATTAACAAACGATCATAATAACTTTTTTTAACCTTGCTTTGCTATTACTTTTAATAAATTAAAATTTTATTCAATAAAATTTTTTAAAATAAATAACCATCTTCACTATTACTATTTAAACGAATAAGCGAAAAGTGTTTTTCAATGTTATTAGGGGTATTATAACGGGGTAGGGAAGTGTTGTTTTACAGCATAAAAGACAGTTTGATTATCAGCACTATTTACTAATAACACATTTTGCCATGTTAACTCTTTAGCTTTTGTAAAAATTCTTTGGCTGGTTACCAGTAAACAACTTTGCTTTTTGTGTTCATCACTGCTATAGGATTCAAGTTGGATGAGGTGTTCAATACTGGTAATAATAATGAGTTGTTGTGAGATATGCTCAGATAAGATATCAGGTTGATAGGTTATGGGAGAGCGAGAATAACACTCAATCAATTTTACTTTGGCTTGGCGAGACCTTAGCGTTTGTGCCAGTAATGGTCGACCTGAATTACCACATAAGATTAAAATGTTTCGTTGTTTTACTGATTGTTGTTGAAGTAACACTAATAATCCTTCACTGTCTTCTCTATCAGGATAATTAACTTCAACTTCAGTGAATTGCTTAAATAATTGTGCAGATTTTTTGCCTATTGCAAAATAACTAATGTTTTTTGGTAAGGTCAAATTGGTAACATACTGATTAATGGCATGAGTTACTTGGGGGGAAACCACTATCACGATATCTTGGGGTAATAGTTGGTTTAACTGATGCTGTAACTGTAGAATGTCACGGCCTTGTGAAATTTTAAAAAATGGCAAATGTTGCGCAGGTAGATTGGCTTGGTTAAATAACTCACTTAATTTTTCACCTTCCGGAGAGGGTCTGGTTACAAAAATCATGCGTCTAATAATTCCGTTAAAATTAAATCTGCACCTTGATTTAATAACTGTTTAGCAAGCTTTTCACCTAAAGATTCGGCTTCGTTTATAAAACCTGTTATCTGTTGTTTAATTATTTTCGAACCGTCTACACGACCCACCAGACCTTGTAACGTTAATTCATCATTATTCAGCCTGCAATAACCCGCAATAGGTACTTGGCATCCACCTTGTAAAGCGTTATTCATTGCTCTTTCGGCTTGGATACAAGCTCGACTTTCTTTATCGTCAAGAACTGAAATAATGTCCAATATTTGTTTATCGTCAGTGCGACTTTCAATACCAATTGCGCCTTGTCCAACAGCGGGCAACATTAAATCTGTACCTATGTATTGAGTTATTCTATGTTCTAAAGATAAACGTTTTAAACCGACTGACGCCAGAATTATGGCATCATATTGCCCATCATCCAATTTATTGAGGCGTGTGCCTACATTACCTCGAAGATCTTTAATTATTAAATGGGGATAATGACTGCGCAACTGACATTGGCGCCGTAAACTTGATGTACCAACAATCGCACCTTCAGGTAAATCATTTAGACTGGCATATTTATTAGCAACAAAGGCATCTCGAACCTCATCTCTTTGGCAAATTGCTGCTAGCATTAAACCTTCAGGGAACTGAGCGGGAATGTCTTTGATTGAGTGAACCGCAATATCTGCTTCATTATTTAATATTGCTTGTTCTAACTGTTTAACAAAAAGACCTTTTCCGCCAATTTTTGATAATGGACTATCAAGTATAATATCACCTTGAGTCACCATTGGAATAAGTTCAACCGTTAAATCTTTATGTGCTAATAATAGATTTTGTTTAACGAAATTAGCTTGCCATAACGCTAATGGGCTTTTCCTTGTTGCAATACGAATCTTCAATTCATTTTCCTAATTTTATAAATGAGGCTTTTTGTTTGGTTAACTTGTTATTTTTATAGCACTAAGGATAATTATTGATAATCAATCCTTAGCACAGTTGTTGTTATACTTTATGATCAGTAAACATTATAACTTATCGACAAAACTGGTCGCAAAACCAATATAATTAGCAGGTGTTAGCTGTTTTAAACGTGCTTTTTCTTCCTCAGGTAAATCCAACGATTCAATAAACAGTTGCATACCTTGAGCATCGACACGTTTGCCGCGAGTTAGCTCTTTTAATTTTTCGTATGGTTTTTCAATCCCATAACGGCGCATCACAGTTTGTATCGGTTCAGCTAACACTTCCCAATTACGATTAAGTTCTTCAAGCAAATAGCTTTGATTTACTTCAAGTTTATTTAATCCTTTTAACGTTGATTGATAAGCAATAACGGCATAACCAATCCCAACACCTAGATTGCGTAAAACGGTTGAATCGGTAAGATCACGTTGCCAACGAGAAATTGGTAATTTACTGCCTAAATGGTTCATGATCGCATTAGCGATGCCTAAGTTACCTTCTGAATTTTCAAAATCTATTGGATTGACTTTATGTGGCATTGTTGATGAACCAATTTCACCAGCAACGGTTTTTTGTTTAAAATGATTTAATGAAATATAGCCCCATACATCCCGATCGAAGTCAATTACAATGGTATTGAAACGGGCAACACAATCAAAAAACTCGGCAATATAGTCATGTGGTTCAATTTGTGTGGTATAAGGATTCCATTGTAATCCTAATGAGCAAACAAATTCTTCACTCAATTTATGCCAGTCCACTTGTGGATAAGCGACCATATGTGCATTGTAATTCCCAGTCGCGCCATTAATTTTACCTAAAATCTCAATCGATTGGAGTTGTTTAAATTGACGTTGCAGACGATAAGCAACATTGGCGAACTCTTTACCAATTGTTGATGGTGTTGCCGGTTGCCCATGTGTTCTGGAAAGTAACGGTAAATCTCGATACTCTTTTGCTTGTAAAGTAATTTTATCAATTAGTTGTTGCCAATAGGGTAGTAAGACCGTTTCTCTGGCTGTTTTTAGCATCAACGCATGCGATAAATTGTTAATATCTTCGGATGTGCATGCAAAATGGATAAATTCATTGATAGCATGCAGTTCTTCGTTACTACTGACTTTTTCTTTTAAAAAATATTCAACCGCTTTCACATCATGATTGGTGGTTCTTTCTATCTCTTTAATTCGCTTCGCATCTTGCTCATTAAAGTTTTCAATGATTTGATTAAGGTGCTCAGTAGCTAATTGGCTTAATGCTGGAACTTCAGGAATATTTTCTTGAGATGCTAATTTTTGTAACCAACGGACTTCAACTTGAACACGGTATTTTAATAAACCATATTCGCTAAAAATGGTACGTAATTGTGTTGTTTTCTCTCCATAACGGCCATCAATAGGCGAAAGGGCAGTAAGTGCAGATAATTCCATCGGTTTAACTCCGTTACTATTTTGAAATATCGAATATAAAATATACGTTAATAAGGTGTATTAATTGTTTGTAATAGCTGTTGCGCTGCATCACAAATACGTTTGCGCTGAAACAAAAACTGTAAACGACTACCACCGACTTGATACCATAGGATGGCCGATCGAATACAGCCCAAAAGTGCAGTTCTGACTTTAGCCTGCACAAAAGCATTCTGTAGAAATTTGGCTTTACCCGTTATCTGTATTTTGGTGGATATAGGGCTGACAATATCAGAATAAATTCCAGCTAATGAATAGGATAAATCTTCAATATTATCACCAATTGTTTCATCACTTAAATCAGGATAAAGACTGGTAATGTGTTTTAATCGTTGATCTATCTTACTTAGTGAATCATTATTTTTTAGTAATTTACTGGTTATATTTAGAGAACTAAAAACATAACGCATTATTTCCATCTGTTCTTTTTGTCCAGATGAAAGTAGCTCAATCAGTGTTTGTAACCCTATTTTAATGTTGTAAATACCATTATAAACATCTAATGTTGTGTTGGGTGAGGTGATAAACACACTTTTTATCGAGCGTTCGTATAATGTACTATTACAGATTCCTGAATTAGCTAATTGCGGAATTAATAATGCACTTTGCGCAACACCTGCAAGTGCAATAGCAATATGATGATACTTGCTGTCCATTTTACAACTCCTGTCTACCTATGATTCGCTCTTCAATGATGCCGCCACCAAGACATACTTCTCCTTGATAAAATACGGCTGATTGTCCTGGCGTTACTGCAGCAACAGGATGAGTAAATATCACTTCAATTTTATCTTCTGATAAAGGATTAACTTGGCAAGCGATATCTTGCTGACGATAACGTGTTTTAACGGTACATGTAAAAGGTTTGCTGACAACTTGACGATCAACCCAATGTAATTGGCTAGCAATTAATCCATCAGAAAATAATGCAGGATGGTCATGTCCTTGTGCAACAATCAATTCATTATTTTGTAAATCTTTATCTACCACATACCAAGGTGTATCATCAGCTTGTTTTAAACCACCAATACCTAAGCCTTTACGCTGTCCTAATGTGTGATACATAAGTCCATGGTGCTTTCCAATTATTTCACCATCTACCGTGCGAATTGCTCCCGCCTTTGCAGGTAAATAGCGCGCTAAAAAGTCACTGAATTTTCGTTCTCCAATAAAACAGATACCTGTAGAATCTTTTTTAGCCGCCGTTGCTAAACCTAATTGTTGGGCGATTTCACGTACTTTCGGTTTTTCCAGTTCACCTACTGGAAATAAGCTTTGCTTAATTTGAGCTTCACTTAGAGTGTAAAGAAAATAACTTTGGTCTTTATTGTTATCCACACCTCGCAATAATTCAACTTTGCCATTACTTTCACGTTTGCGTACATAATGACCTGTTGCGATATAATCTGCACCAAGATCTTCTGCTGCATATTCAAGAAAGGCTTTAAATTTGATCTCTTTATTACATAAGATATCTGGATTTGGCGTGCGACCTGCTTTATATTCAGATAAAAAATGTTCAAAAACATTATCCCAATATTCAGCAGCAAAATTGATAGTGTGTAATTTGATATTCAATTTATCACAAACGGCTTGAGCATCGGCTAAATCGACTGATGCGGAACAATACTCTTCGGTATCATCTTCTTCCCAATTTTTCATAAATAAGCCAACAACATGGTAACCTTGTTGCTGTAATAGATAAGCTGAAACAGATGAGTCAACGCCGCCAGACATGCCGACAACAACTTTTTGGGGTGTATTTACATTTGACATAATAACAAAATAGTAGACTTAAGGATTATGATAATTTTACCATACCTCAATTAAAAAGCATAAAGTTATACCCACAACAGTTTATTTAATCGTGACTGTTTTTTGCTAAAACATAGGGTAACCTCAAACATTTTTACATTTTTTTAAACTGATTTTAAAGTTTATATGAGAGAAAAAAACGAATTAATAATTTTTTTTATAACTCAGTCGAGTAATTAGCGACTGAGTTATTAAGATATTATATATAGTTTTTTTATTAAAAATCCTTTAATAAATAGATGACATGCCCAATGATTTCGAAATTCTGTGGCGAGTTTTTATCAATCAGAAGCGTTGGGTACTTAGGATTATCACACAATAAAGCTAAATTAGTTCCTTGATTTTGTATTCGTTTAACACAAATTTGGTCATCATATTGCACAGCATAAAGATAACCATCAATCGGTTTACAATATGCTTTATTAATGATCAAAATATCATGGTTGGATATAGTCGGATCCATACTGTCACCTTTAGCCCAAATTGCAGTCAAATCCTCAGTTTTACAACCTTGATTTTTAATCAAGTTTACTTCAAAAGGGATAGAATCAATTCGTGATAATGGATTGACATTTTTATTTAGGTCATGAAAAGGAATACGAATTGATTCTGTCGCTATAGAATCGCTAAGTAAACGACATTCTCCTTTTCCTGTCGCTAACCATTCAATAGGCACATCACATTTTTGGGCAATAATTGCTAATCGATTTAAAGATGGATAGGTTTTACCAGATAAATAATCTCGAATTACAGCTTCTGACATGCCAACTTTTTTGGCAAAAGCATTACCGGATAGTCCTTCTAATAATAAAGTTAATCTATTTTTAAAATTTATTACGCCAGTTTTTGTTAAAATGCTCGTTTTTTCGTGCTCACTGAGCGTTTTAAAGTTGTTTTCTTTCATTTTTTATTCCATTTTACAGATTTTTTTTGTTTTTATGGTTTTGTTTCGTTTTTTTATGTGTTATTCTTTTTATGGTAACATTTTACCACTTAGTATTGTAATGCCGATAATCATTACAATAGCAAAGAATTAACCTGAAGAGGATCTCATAATGAGCGAACAAGATCAAGATTGGTCACCATCAAGAGTTGTCGGTGAAATTAAAATTAGAGGTGGAAACTTAAGAGCACTATCAAGATCAAGTGGCTTACAAGCTGATACTTTGAGAAATGCTTTATATCGACATTGTCCTAAATATGAAAGAATTATTGCTGAATATTTACAAGTTTCTGTTGAGACTATTTGGCCTTCACGTTATAACATTCAAGTAAAATAATTATTTTTGATACTACATCAATTTAAATTCTTCTTTCAAAAAAATGACGCCTTTTCAGGCGTCACTATTTTATTTTTTTGCTTGTTCTGCTGCTCGAACAATTGCTGCAAAAGCATCTGCTTTAAGTGATGCACCACCCACTAAAGCACCATCAATATCTGGTTGTGTAAATAATTCTGCTGCATTTTTATCATTTACTGAACCGCCATATTGAATAATAACTTGTTCTGCAACTTTAGCATCTTGTTTTGCAATATGATCACGGATGAATTTATGAACCGCTTGAGCTTGGGCTGGAGTCGCAGATTTGCCAGTACCAATAGCCCAAACAGGCTCATAAGCAATTACTGCGCCGTTGAATGCTTCAACACCTAATGCATTTATTACAGCATCAATTTGGCGTGCGCATACTGATTGAGTTTGACCCGCTTCATTTTCAGCTTCAGTTTCACCGATACAAAGAACCGGTACTAAACCAGATTCTTTTAATACACCAAATTTTTTGGCAATAAACTCATCTGACTCTTTGTGGTAAGTACGACGTTCTGAATGGCCGATAATTACATGAGTGACGCCCACTTCTTTTAACATTGTCGCTGATACTTCACCTGTATAAGCGCCAGACAAGTTAACATCTACATCTTGGGCACCTAAAATAATATTAGAACCACCTAATTGATGTTTAACAAAGTCTAAATAAACTACTGGTGGGGCAATAGCAATATCACACGCTGCTTCTGTTGATAGTTCTTTTCTTAAACCCTCAACTAAATTTTTAGCCATATCTATACTACCATTGAGTTTCCAGTTACCCATAACGAGAGGTTTTCGCATAATTTTCTCCAACTTAAGTTTTAAAAAGGTGTTGATTTTAGAATGAATTCGTTATAATGATAAGTATTATACATCAAATAATTTGAGCTTGAGGAAAAATATGACATTAGAAATTTTAAATCAGTTAGAAAATAAAATTCAGCATACTGTTAATACTATTACAACATTACAAAACGAAATTGCGACTTTAAAACAAGGCAATCAAGAATTAGAACAGTTGATCAATGACAGTTCAGACGAAATGAAAGCGTTACGCGAAGAAAATGAAAAGCTCAAACAAGATCAACAAGTTTGGCAGCAACGTATCCAAACTTTATTAACCAAAATAGGTGAAATAACACAATAAATCACGCTATTTATAAACGCGGCTTATCTTGCGATTGTTTTTTATTTCATTAATAGAATTGTGAAAATTAACTATAATGCGAGAAGAGTTAAAATCGTTGTGGATTGCTCAGACTATTCATCTAATTGAAAAAGAATCTGGGCGATTTGCTGATCAAGATATTAATCGACAAGTAAGAGTGGCTCAAACGTCACTGGTTAATCGTATCGTTATGCGTGCGGTCATGTTATCAAAACAAAATGGTTTGTATGCAGCGCAAAAAAATTTATTAAGAGCAATAAACCTTTCCTTTCTCATATTTATTTTTCTTTCTATTATTTGTGGTGCATCATTGGCTTTTAGTACATTAAGTCAAAATCCAATTAATTTGTATTGGGCGCTTTTTAGTTTACTAGGTCTTCATTTAATTACTTTATTTATCTGGTTAGTCTCTTCTTTTTTGTTTACTAATTTAGGTGGTAGCTTTTTAGTTTATTGCTGGTTATGGTTAGCAAAAAAGTTCTCCCAAAAAAAGACGGTACAACAGCTTATTCCAGCTTTTATTGAGTTATTTGGTGGACGTATTCGTTGGTTAATTGGATTTGTACTTAATTTTTTTTGGACAGTAATTTTAAGTAGTGCCTTAATAGTGCTTATTGCCTTATTTTCAACAAAACATTATAGCTTTCAATGGAAAACAACATTACTTAGCTCAGATACAATTATTAGCCTAACTCATTATTTAGGTTGGTTACCCTCAAAAATAGGGTTTATGATTCCTGATGATAATATTATCAGATTAAGTGAACACGCGCTAAATGCTGGAGAAATACGTTCTGCTTGGGCAATTTGGTTGCTCGGTGTTTTCATCGTTTATGGTTTAGCGATTCGATTTTTATGTATGATAATTTGCGGGATTAATTGGTTGGTAAGTTGTCGACGAATTAAATTCAATACCCAACATCCCGATTATCAATTATTAGCCAATGATCTACAACCTATATTATTTCATGTTGAAGATGAAGACAAGAAAGATAACGTTAAATTTGAACAATCAATTTCGCATTTGACTCAAGAGGGGATAGGTACTTTCTTGGTGGCAATTGATGTGCAAGAAAAGTGGAATCCACCCAATTCAGTAACCTTTTTAGGTTTTTTAAATACCCGTGAACAGCGCCGTAAAATTCTTGACTATTTACAATTAACACCTGCTAAAAAGTTATTAATCGCGATTGATACGGATAGGGCTCCCGATCGGGGTATGTTAAATTTAATTAATCAACTGACAAGTAAATCGCAACAAAGTCGGATTTGGTTTATCAATCAAGGCAAACAATTTAATAATTGGCAAGCGTTATCGTTACAATCTGCTTTACCAACGTGGTTAGGCGAGGAATTTTAACATGTTAACGACATTGAAATTAGCTGTGGTTGGGCATGCAAATGTAGGAAAAACATCATTATTACGCACTTTAATCCGTAATAGTAACTTTGGTGATGTATCAGATAAACCAGGTACAACAAGACATGTCGAATCAATTACCTTACCTGTCGATAATCAAAACACCATTATTTTTTATGATACACCAGGTTTAGAAGATAGTTTGGCACTGTATGATTACATCGATCAATTAACACCTGCTAATAATAAACTTGATGGTATTGATAAATTAACATTTTTCTTACACAGCCCAGAAGCCGAAAATACTTTTGATCAAGAAGCCAAAGTAATCAGACAATTATTGAAAAGTGATGCAGCTATCTATGTAATCGATGTGCGAGAGCCAATTTTAGATAAGTATCATGATGAATTAGCTATATTAGCCAGTGGAGCCAAACCGATATTGGCGGTATTAAATTTTACCGCGAGTATGCAACAAAATGAAAATGAATGGAAAATATTACTTTCTCGTATCGGTATTCATGCTATCATACGGTTCGATGCAATCGTGCCGCCCATAGATGGTGAAGAACGATTGTATAAAAGTTTATCTTTGCTAATTGAGCCAGCAAAATTGATTTTAGATCAATGGTTAACTAAAATTACGCAAATGCGTGAAACTCGCAATAAAAAGGCTAATTTGATTATTGCTAAAGCTTTAGTTGATGTAACAGCTTTTTACAAAATGGCCAAATCTGATGATAAACAAGCCATCGTTGATATGCAAAATCAAGTAAGAAAGCGAGAACAGTTGGCAATAAATGAGCTGTTAAAACTCTTTGAGTTTAATTCAGCTTTAGAAAGTGAAGAATGTTTGCCTTTGTTAAAAGGTCGTTATAATGCAGATCTATTTAATATAGATGCCCTAACCACAATGGGCATGCATTTGACGAAAGGTTTTGTGTCAGGTGCTACAATTGGTGCAAGTATTGATTTAGTTACCGGAGGCATTACGCTTGGTTCTGCAACGCTCATTGGCGGTGCGGTCGGTAGTTTGGTGCAAACAGCCAAGCATTATGGTTCTAGAATGCGATATCAGCTTTCTGGTTATAATAAATTAAGTGTTGATGATGTTATTATTTGTTACCTTTCTTTACGACTTGTTAGTCTAAAAGAGAGTTTAAATCATCGCAGCCATGCGAACACTTGTCCCATTAAATTGTCTAAGCTAGAGACTCAAGAATGGAAAAAAGGCGTTTTACCTAAAAGTTTGAAAATAGCAAGGCGTTATTCGCATTGGTCGACGTTAAATAAAGGAACAAAAAGAAATGACAAAAAAAGACAATCGACAATTGAAAATGTTGCCGAACAACTTTTTTAGTATAAAAAAGCGTTTTTTCATAACATTGCTGTTTTCTATGTTTATGTCATTTGGTTGTAGCAGTACGACAACCGCTACTGTGAATACGAGTTATAGTACTAAATCAGCAAAAGTGACTAAACAAGATGCTCAGATGTTAGCCAAAATTGATTCCCATTATAAAAAATGGTACAAGACGCCCTATCGTTATGGTGGTATGACTTTAGCTGGTAGTGATTGTTCTGGTTTGGTTGTTAATTTTTTCAAAAATAAACTTTCTAAAACTGTACCAAGAAGTACTGCTGAGCAAGCTCAATTAGGTTATAAAGTGACTAAACCTAAACCAGGTGATTTAGTATTTTTCAAAACAGGCCGAGGCGGTAGCGGCTTACATGTCGGCATTTATTATGCAGATGGTAAATTTTTACACGCTTCAACATCAAAAGGTGTAATTTATTCAAATTTGAATGATGACTACTGGAAAAAACGTTACTGGATGACGCGACGAGTGACTGGCAGTTAATTTAGAAACCTGCTTGTCTATTTATTAGACTCAAAATAGTGATATCTAAAAAGCTCTCTAAATCGTGTTCAATTTAGAGAGTTTAATTTTGTCAATAATGACATTTTTTAAGAACACTTATGAAATCAAATTTTTCCTTTCTCTTTTAATTCGCGCATAATGTTAGCAACATAAAGCATTTCGCCTGGTGTACCAAGTGAAATACGACACCATTCCGTAGCAGGAGGAAAATCCCGTCCAATCAAAATAAAGTTATTTTTCATTAATTCCCGATATGCTTTTAAATCAATCGGACTTTTATGAAACATAAAATTGGTTTCAGATTTTAGGTAGTGTAAACCTAAATCCGATAAGACGTTTTCCATGATTTGACGTGAAACATCAACGGCTTTTTTAGAATAGGTTAAAAATGCTTGATCATCCATTGAGGTTAACGCTGCACAAACGCCACAATAATTAAGCTTTTCGCCTGCTACATATTGGGCGATGTTATTGATATTTTCGGCTGAACTAACTGCATAACCTACACGTAAACCTGCCATAGCATGAATTTTTGAAAAAGTTTTCAGCAATATTATATTTTCGCAACCTTGTCCAATAAGGTAATCGACTGATTTGTATGCTGGATCGTTAACAAACTCAGCGTAGGCTTCATCAATAATAAAAATAGTATTTTTAGGTTTGCTTTTTATCCATGATTCTATCTCTTTAGTTGCAAAAACAGTCGAAGTTGGATTGTTAGGATTAACTAAATAAACAATCGATGACCCTTTATGGTTCTCAACCGCTTTTTGTATACCTTTCAGATCGATTTGCCAATCTGGTAAACTTAGTACTTTGTTGATGCGTAAATTGAAAATTTTACCAAAATGTTCGCCGTCACCGTAGGTAAGTTCCGGGATAACTAATTGGGTATCTGGTTTAACATAGGCAGCAATAGCGCTACGAATTCCCTCTGAAGAACCTGCTGTCAATAAAATTTGAGATTCATCTACATTATGGTGTTTAGCTAACCGTTTATTCAATAATGGCATTTCTGCTTTAGCATAACGATTGGCTTTAGGAACCGCATTAATTGCTGCTTGTTGTGCATTAGGTGACATGCCAAGGGCATTTTCATTAAAATTGAGCCTGACTGGATTGTTTACATCGGGTGTAACTACTTTATCAAGCATCGGTAGGGTATATGAAATTGTGTTTTTTACTTCTTGCGCATAGGCTTTAGATAAAAATTGATTGATTGATAACCCAGCTATCGCTGCACTTGAAAATGTTATTAATTTTCTTCTATTGATATTTATATTAGACACCATGATTCACCTCATGTTTTAGTTGATCCTTATGTGGTCAATAATTATTAATGCAAAAATAATACCAAGTTACAGAGTTAATGAATCCTATTGATTTATAATAATAAAATAGTAAAAGAAGAGACTTATCAGTAGATTTTTATTAAAAAATGCACAATATTGATGCTTTATTGCACAAAAAGGGTGTATAAAAAGACCAGTTATTATTTTTTAGTAATAACTGGTCTGTTTCATTCTTTATAGAAAATGCATCATTTGTACTTAACTATCAGGTGGGGTTTCAATATCCGAATAGCTTGATAGCATTTGTAAGAACCTATATTTTGATTCGACCATTTTTGTTGAACGTGCATGTAATATATTAGCAACAGCCGGTTCTAAGGTTTCTAAACGTCGGAATCGTTGTTCTTTAAGTAAAATACTTGATAGAGCTTCACTATTTGGTGATTTTGAATCTAAAACTAATCCCGGTTTTCCTTCAGCCGCACGGCGAGGATCATATCGATAAAGAGGCCAGAACCCAGATTTCACTAAATCTTTCATCTGTTCGTGGGATTTAGCCAGATCATAACCATGTTCCTCACACGGACTATAAGCAATGACAAGTGATGGCCCATCATAGGCTTCTGCTTCTTGTAATGCTTTTAATGTCTGGTTTAGTTGAGAACCTAAAGCCACTTGAGCCACATAAACATGACCATACATCATAATGCTAACGCCTAAATCTTTACGGGCTTTATGTTTACCCAAATCCGCAAATTTAGATACGGCGCCCATAGGTGTTGCTTTAGACTGTTGACCACCGGTATTAGAATAACATTGAGTATCTAATACTAAAATATTGACGTTATCGGTTAAACTCATTACATGGTCAAGTCCGCCAAAACCAATATCATAAGCCCAACCATCTCCACCAATTGCCCATACTGATTTATCAATCAGATAGTTGGCGTCTTCTAATAACTCTTTAGCTTCGACAGAATCAATGTGTTTTAATTGCTCTCGTAATAAGTCAACTTGCGTTCTTTTTTCAGCGATGGTTGCATCAGAAGATTGCAAAGTGATGGCAATTTCTGGCGAAATCTCGCCCGCCAAATGATCAAGTAAACGTAAGGCACGTTTTCTATGTTGGTTATAAGTGATACGATAACCTAAAGCAAATTCAGCATTGTCTTCAAATAAAGAATTAGCCCAAGCAGGTCCACGACCCGAGCGATCGGTAGTATAAGGTGTTGATGGTAAATTGCCCCCATAAATAGATGAGCAACCAGTTGCATTAGCAATAGCCAGATGGTCGCCATAAAGTTGTGTTAATAATTTAATATATGGTGTTTCACCACAACCCGCACAAGCACCCGAATATTCAAACAATGGCGTAATTAATTGAGAAGTTCGTATATCTATACGCTCAAGTGATTTGATATCACGATCTGGTAATTGAGAAAAGAACTCA
The DNA here is from genome assembly GCA_946481345.1 of uncultured Gilliamella sp. Taxonomy (GTDB): domain Bacteria; phylum Pseudomonadota; class Gammaproteobacteria; order Enterobacterales; family Orbaceae; genus Gilliamella. Next base: position 37,588 of record CAMLMY010000008.1, read on the forward strand.
TAATTAACTCTTTGTGTGTCAAGGTTATCAATACGAGGCTGCATATTGATTGCTTTAATATCAAAGTTGTTACGATCACGAGATGGACACACCTCAACACATAAGTTACAACCAGTGCAATCTTCCGGAGCTACTTGCAATACATAACGTTGACCTTTCATATCGCGCGCTTTAACTTCTAGCGATTCTAGTGTATCAGGGGCATTAAGCATTGCATCCGGTTCGACCACTTTGGCTCGAATGGCTGCATGAGGACAGGCAACTGCGCAATGGTTACATTGCGTACACAGTTCTGATTTCCAAATCGGGATCTCTTCAGCAATATTACGTTTTTCCCATTTAGTGGTACCAGTTGGCCAAGTGCCATCTGGTGGGAATGCCGAAACCGGTAGACTATCGCCTAAACCTGCTAACATAGTTGCAGTAACGGTTTTTACAAAATCTGGCGCATTGTTTGGTACAATAGGAGGCATTGATGGGCTACTTTGATCCACACAACTAAGTGGAATTTGTTCAAGCGAAGTGATGGCTAAATCTAACGCTTTCCAGTTATTTTCAACCAACTCTTGACCTTTACTACTGTAACTTTTGGCAATGACTTCTTTTAACTGTGTGATGCTAAAATCATTTTTGAATATATCCGATAGATGAAAAAAAGCAGCTTGCATGACTGTGTTAATTCTGGCTCCTAAATTACATTCACGCGCAATTTTAGCTGCATTGATAATATAGAAATGGGCTCTTTTCTGAATTAATTGTACCTGCACTTCTTTAGGTAACCGATGCCAAATTTCATCTTTGCTATATGGGGTATTAAGTAAAAAAATACCGTCATCTTTGAGTTTATCGACAATCTGATATTTATCTATAAATTGGTCTTGATGACAACCAATAAAATGTGCACTGGTAATCAAGTAAGGCGAATCAATTGGATCTAAGCTTACACGTAGGTGAGAGGTAGTTAATCCACCTGCCTTTTTGGAATCATAAACAAAATAACCTTGCACATAAAACGGTGAACTGTCTCCAATTATTTTAATATTATTTTTAGTTGCCGAAACGGTGCCATCACTTCCCAACCCATAAAACAGGGCTTCTAGTGCTGATTTTTGCGGAATTGATTTATCTGGTAGTGGTAATGATAGCCCAGTAATATCATCATAAATACCCACCGTAAAGCGTGGTCTTGGTTTTTCTAAACCAAGCTCGTTGAAAATGCCAAGTACTGAGCGGGGATCAAACTCTTTAGAGGATAATCCATAACGTCCGCCTACAATCTGTGGCATAGAAATACGTTCACCACGAGACAAGCTCTCAGCAAAAGCTGTCATAATATCCAAACACAAAGGCTCTGCTTGTGCTCCTGGTTCCTTTGTTCTATCTAATACGGCAATTTTTTTAACACTATCTGGAATCACGGAAAGTAAGTGTTGAGCTGAAAATGGACGAAATAATCGAACAATTACCACACCAACTTTTTGATTTTCTTTAAGCAGATAATCAACCACTTCTTTACTGGTGCAGGCACCAGAACCCATAATTACAATAATTCGTTCAGCATCACTAGCACCGTAATACTCAAAAGGTTGATATTTTCTTCCAGTTTGTTTTTCAAAAGCGGTCATAGCATCAACAACGTGCTGATAAGCATTATCATAATAACTATTTATAGCTTCTCGACATTGAAAATAGGTATCAGGATTGGCAGATGTACCACGGATCACCGGTTTATCAGGGGTTAATGCTCGTGAACGATAAGCTTTAATTGCTTCATGTGGTAAAAGATTATGAATATCTTCATCTGATAGCGGATAAATCTTATTAACTTCATGTGATGTTCTGAAACCGTCAAAAAAATGGACGAATGGAATTCGGCTGTTAAAACTGGCAATTTGAGAAATTAATGCCAAATCTTGTGCTTCTTGTACCGAACTAGAACAAAGCATAGCAAAACCGGTCTGTCTAACAGACATAACATCAGAATGATCACCAAAAATTGACAAGGCATGCGTAGCAACAGTACGCGCAGCAACATGTAAAACAAATGGTGTAAGTTCCCCTGCAATTTTATATAGCGAAGGGATCATCAACAATAATCCTTGTGATGATGTAAATGATGTCGCTAATGCGCCCGTCATTAATGCACCATGAACAGTAGAAATGGCTCCTGCTTCGGATTGCATTTCAACTACTCTTGGAATATCACCAAAGACGTTTGGCTTATCAAATTCTGCCCATGTGCTAGCTTGTTCAGCCATTGAAGAGCTAGGAGTAATTGGATAAATAGCAATGACTTCGTTTGCACGATAAGCGACGGAGGACACCGCGCTATTAGCATCTGATATGATCATTAAAAAAACCTTGTAATTTATAGTGTTACGACATTACTTAATTATTATAAATTTTGACTATTGTACCAGAAAGTAAGATAGCTTTTAGTTATTTTTATATTAAATTTTTGGTAGGTGTTTTTGAATTACAAATATCTCTAACTTTTTATCGAGATATTAATGAGATAAAGAAAAAAGCAGCTTTTCAGTAACAAATAATTAGGGGTAATACTATCTGTAATTAGAATTTTAGTGATTAAATGATTGATAATAAGTTAATTACTTTTAAAACCAACATTTTAAAAATGGATAAAAAATGATATTATTCTAAAGATGGATTTTTTCGAATAATATCATTAAGTTAATTTATTTTATTTTATCACAACACGATCAGCCGATGTTGAATGTTTAATTTCACCTAATAACCACGCCTTTTCACCGTGCTGATTAAGTATAGAAATAGCTTTATCTGCCAGTGATTTTGGTAAAGCAATAATTAAACCAACACCACAGTTAAACGTGCGGTACATTTCATGACGACTTACATTGCCTGCTTTTTGTAGCCAATCAAATATTGCTGGCCATTGCCAACTTGCTTCATTTATTATTGCTTGAGTATTATCGGGCAGAACGCGTGGAATGTTTTCCCAAAATCCACCACCAGTAATATGCGCAATTGCATGTACATCTTTAATCTGAGCAATTAAATCAAGAACAGATTTGACATAGATTTTAGTTGGTGCAAGTAAATGATCAGCAAGTGGTTTCCCGTCGAGTTGTTCAACAGCAGGGTTAACACCACTCACTTCAATAATTTTTCGTACTAATGAATAGCCATTGGAGTGTGCACCACTTGATGCTAATGCAATTAATGCATCACCATCTTGAACTTTAGTACCATCAATCATTTGCGATTTTTCAACGACACCCACACAAAATCCTGCTAAATCGTAGTCGTTGCCATGATACATGCCTGGCATTTCAGCTGTTTCACCTCCGACTAAGGCACAACCTGATTGTTTACAACCCTCGGCAATGCCTGTAACTACCGTTGTGGCAACATCGACATTAAGTTTGCCCGTTGCGTAATAATCGAGGAAAAATAAGGGTTCAGCACCTTGAACGATGAGGTCATTGACACACATGGCAACCAGATCAATACCGATTGATTCATGGCGGTTCAAATCCATTGCCAAACGTAATTTAGTACCAACGCCATCTGTACCAGATACTAAAATGGGTTCTTTGTATTTTTGTGGAATAGCACACAGTGCTCCAAAGCCACCTAGTCCCCCCATCACTTCTGGACGTTTAGTTTCTTTAACAACTGATTTGATGCGATTAACCAGTTCATTGCCAGCATCGATATCGACACCAGCATCTTTATAACTGAGAGATTTATTATTTGACACAGTGAGCAATCCTTACAGTAGAAAAATTGCTTTTTATTTTAGCAAGGATGAAATTTGTTGGCGATGGATTATTTAAAAAATAACGAATTAATTCAGTTTGCTAATTATTTTCAAACCAGCTTTCTAAAATAATGACAGCAGAAGTAGCATCAACATGACCTTTTTCAAGGGCACGATAACCACGAGAAGCAAAAATTCGTGATTTTGCTTCAACCGTCGATAAGCGTTCATCTTGCAATTGAACTTGATAACCAAACCGTCCATGTAATCGATTAGCGAACTTACGGGCTCTGGCGGTTAATGGTTGTTCTGTACCATCCATATTCAACGGTAAACCTACGACTAATAAATCAGGTTGCCACTCATTTAAGATTTTTTCAATAGCTTGCCAATTGGGGATACCGTCACGAGCTTTGAATGAGCAAAGAGGGCTAGCAGTTCTAGTCACATCCTGACCAATAGCAGCACCAATACTAAATGTGCCAAAATCAAATGCAATTACCGTCGCCATAGGTTATGCATTACCCATTTGGTGCGAAATTGTGTTCATATTGACACCCAAAGATTCGGCTGCTTTTTGCCAGCGATTTTCAAAAGGAACTTCAAAAATAATCTTAGCGTCAGCATCAGCAACTAACCAGTCGTTTCTGGCAACTTCATCTTCAAGCTGTAACGACTGCCAACTAGAGTAACCCAATGCTAATAAAAGATCTTTGGGTTGTTGACTTGTGCCAATTGATTTTAATAAATCCAGCGAAGTGGTTATCATTACATCGTCAGAAATTTGAATACTTGATGAAAAACCGGTTTGCGGTGTGTGTAATATAAAGCCTTGTTCTTCTGCAATAGGACCTCCTGCAAAAACAGGATATTCAAGTTCTGCGCAATTTCTTGATGCAGTAATTTCAAGGCGACTTAGTATCGTTGAAACATTCAGTTCAATGATAGGTTTATTGATAATAATTCCCATAGCACCATCGCGGTTATGCTCACAAATATATACTACAGAACGGCTAAACAATACATCGCTCATGGTCGGCATAGCGATTATAAAATGATTTTTTAAATTCATATGCTCACATCTTTAATTGTTTATAAAGCACATTTACCAATTTTAACATTATGCTCAATATTGCAACGCAATAAAAGTTCTGATTCATTACTTTCTTCATTGATTGATTCGGATATGATTTCGAAGTTTTGTGAAAGAAAAAAGTTAATCGCATCAGTATTTTTCTTATAAACATGCACAAAAAGTTCATTATAGCGTTGTTTAGCTTTATTAACTAAAGCTTTGCCTGTACCTTGTCGACGATAATCTTGTTCAACAAACAGACCTGAAATATAATTTTCAGTTATGCCAATAAAGCCTTTTATACCATCAAGATCTTGAACATAAACCGTTGACATTGGGATCAACATTTCTACGATATCAAAATTTTGTTTGAAAAAATTACTATCAATAAAGTTATGTGCTTGTTCATTACCTTGTAACCATATTTCCATAACTTTATCTAAATCGGCACTTTTAAATTCTCTAATCATTTTTAACTCAACTTATTTAATCGACGTTCAATGGCATCCATAAGCATGCCAGTAATTGAAAGATTTGGATTTTCTGCTTCAATTTCACGAACACATGTAGGGCTAGTAACATTAATTTCAGTTAGTTTATCACCAATGATATCCAGTCCTACAAATAATAACCCTTTTTCTTTTAAAGTTGGAGCAACACTTTTAGCAATATGCCAATCACTTTCACTGAGTGCTCTGACTTCACCATGACCCCCTGCCGCTAGGTTACCTCGTGTTTCACCTTTCTGTGGAATTCTAGCTAGGCAAAAAGGGACAGGTTCGCCATCGACCACTAAAACTCGTTTATCACCATCTGTGATAGCGGGTATATAGGTTTGCGCCATGCAGTAACGTGTATTATGTTCGGTTAATGTTTCAATAATCACGGATACATTTGGATCGCCTTGTTTAATCCTAAAAATTGAGGCGCCTCCCATACCATCCAAAGGTTTTAAGATGATATCAGAATATTGTTGATGAAACTCTTTAATATGTTGGGTTTGCCGAGTAACTAATGTTTCAGGTGTAAATTGTGCAAACCAAGCCGTAAATAGTTTTTCATTACAATCACGTAAACTTTGTGGTTTATTAACCACTAATACACCTTTTGCTTCAGCACGTTCAAGAATGTACGTTGCGTATATAAATTCTGTATCAAAGGGTGGATCTTTACGCATTAAAATTACATCAAGATCACTTAACGGTATAGTTTGTTCTTCGGTAAAATCAAACCAATGGGAATGGTCGTTATAAACCTTTAATGTCTTTGTTGTTGCGTACGCTTCGCCATTACGTAAAAAAAGATCATTCATTTCCATATAAAAAAGTTGGTATCCACGTTTTTGTGCCTCATGTAGCATAGCAAAACTTGTGTCTTTCTTAATTTTGATATGACTAATTGGATCCATTACTATACCAAGCTTAATCATGGTAACTCCTTACTGACGTTATTGGTTTTATCGACATTGATGATGATAACATATATTAAAGTAATACTTGTTAAAAAGTATATTTGAAACATTATGATAGAGTCTTACCCACTATTATATATTATAAATAAATTGGTAACTATCATACTCGTTACAGGTCTAGATGCAAATAAACATTTATTACCTTATTTCTATTTCATTAGCCTAAATCACCTAAATGTACTTGTAAGGCTGTAATAGCGGTAAGTGCTGCTGTTTCAGTGCGTAATATACGTGGACCAAGTAGTATATCAGTAAAATCATATTGATGTGTCATATTGATTTCAGCATCGGACAGACCGCCTTCGGGACCAATTAGTAGACTAATATCTTTTTTATCATAAGGTAAATGCTTAATACCATGTTGCGCTTTAGGATGTAAATTTAATCTTAATTGACTTGTTAAACTTGCACACCAATTTTCCAGCTTCATCACGGGATTAATGATAGGTATCACGTTACGACCGCACTGCTCACAGGCTGAAATCACAATTTTCTGCCATTGTTGGACTTTCTTATTCATTCTTTCGTCATCCAACTTAACACCACAGCGTTCTGACAAAAGGGGAGTGATAGTGTTAACGCCTAATTCTACGGATTTTTGAATGGTAAATTCCATTTTTTCCCCGCGCGAAATCACTTGACCTAAATGAATATTTAAAGGCGATTCACGATTATCTAAAATTGTTGTGGCCGTTTTTACTGTGACGGATTTTTTATTTATTTCATGAATAACTGCTGGGGTGATGTGGTTTGAACCATCAAATAAGATGATTTCTTCACCTGTTTTCATTCTCAACACCCGTATAAGATGATTAAAGGCATCATCATTTAAAGTAATAAGGCTATTTTGATTGATGGTAAAAGGTTGATATATACGAGTCATAATTACTAATTTCTTATAATATATTGCAATAAATTATAGCGTAATTTATCAATATTCGGTAATCTCTATTTAATACAGATCAGCAATCGGAACTAACTATGAAAATTAATAATAAAGACAGAGTGTTAATTGAAGGTCTTACTGTCCTAACAACCATCGGTGTTTATGAATGGGAAAAGACCATAAAACAAAAGTTAATACTGGATCTTGAAATGTCATGGGACAACCAGCCTGCGGGTGAGAGTGATGATGTTACACTGTGTTTAGATTATTTTTTGGTAAGTCAATCGATAACCAATTTTATTCAATCGACTCAATTTGAACTTATAGAATGTGTCGCTGAACGTGTAGCGCAATTGGTGATACAAACGTTTTCAGTGCAATGGTTAAAAGTGAAAGTTTCAAAACCTGGCGCGATTGCTAATGCGAGTAATGTGGCCGTGGTGATAGAACGCTCCGCTAATTAATCTAGGATTTTAATCGATGATAAACAAGCAAGAAGCTAATAAAAAAGTACATCGTTCAACCAAAAAATTTGAGAATCATGAACCGTTTACCATCAATTTTGTTAAAACATGGTGGTGGTATCAAAGACGTAAAGTGCTTGAACCAAAAGGAGGGTATGAAGCATTTAATCAGACTTGGTGTGAGCCTATCGATCTTACTTTACCTAATGATAGAGCTTGGTGGATAGGTCATTCAACTAATTTAATTCGTTTAAATGATAAGATGATTTTAACCGATCCTATTTTTTCTAAGCGAGCTTCACCTTCACAATTTACTGGGCCTAAACGATATAATTCACCAGCACTTACTATCGATCAATTGCCTAACATTGATTTTATAATGATTTCGCATAATCACTATGATCATTTGGATGAATATAGTATTCGTCAATTGGTCAAACGTTTTCCTAAAATCGTCTTGGTTGCTCCTTTAGGATTGAAAGATAAGCTTTTAAAATGGGGGGCTAAGCAGGTTTTTGAACTTAATTGGTATGATTCAATCACTTTTGATTGTCTAACTTTTACCGCAACACCCGCTAGACACTGGAGTAATCGAGGTCTTTTTGATATTAACAAATCGTTATGGTGCGGTTGGATAGTGCAATCAAATGTAGATATTCCCAATAAAACTAAAACCGTTTATTTTATGGGAGATACTGGCTATTCACCGCGTTTAAAAGAGATAGGTCAACGTTTTACTTGTATTGATCTGGCATTAATTCCAATAGGAGCTTATGCTCCCCGTAGATTGTTACAATCGCAACATATCGATCCTGCGCAGGCTGTGCAGTTGTATGACGAACTCAATTGTCATGAAGCGATTGCTATTCACTGGGGAACATTTGAATTATCTGATGAATCGTTAGATGAGCCTGCGCAACAATTATGTGAGCATCGAGCTGATCGTTGTTTTCATCTATTAAAAATAGGTGGCAGTTTAGCTATTAATCATCATAATTCTGGATTAAAATGATTTTCAAATGTTTGAATTCGAAACTGTAATTCAGTTTTTGATTGAAAAAAAGGGGGCATAATGAAATTAGCAACGCTTGGATTAACTTGCATCATCTTAAGTTTAACTTTAGTTGCATGTGGCGGGAAAAATGATCAAGGGAAAAAATATCATTGGTCAAAGGCACATGGCGTATTAGAAGATTGCAAAGGTATGATGAGTAAATCGCAACAATGTGAAAATAATTCAAATAATCAGCAATTCCTTTTTCAAGTAGATAGGTATTAGTATGAGTGCATGGCTTATTTATGCTTTACTCTCAGCTATTACCGCAGCGGGTGTGGCAATTTTAGGTAAAATCGGTTTACAACAGCTTGATGCCAATACAGCCACAGCGATTCGTGCCGTTGTTATGGCCATTTTTTTGGTTGGGGTGGTTGTAGTACAAGGAAAACTTAATCTTGTTAGCACCTTTTTAAATGATAAAAAAGCATTGTTAATTATAGCACTAAGCGGTATTGCTGGCGCTCTATCTTGGTTGTTTTATTTTATGGCAATTAAAGAAGGTAAAGTATCGCAAGTTGCGCCAATTGATAAATTAAGTGTGGTTTTTGCAGTCGTATTTGCAGCAATTTTATTTGGTGAAAAAATCTCATTGTTAGCTGGAATTGGTGTGGCAATGATTGCTGCTGGTGCTATTTTAGTTGCACTCTTTTAATGACTAAATAACATTAATCATACACTATTTAAAAAGTGTATGATTTTTGTTAATAAGTTAACTTCTATATTAGATTGGTGAAATTACTTAAGTAGAGTATTAAATAGTTCAATCGTCACCAGTTCGCCTTTGTTTACATTACCGCGTTCTTGTTCGAGAATAATAAAACAGTTAGCCTGATTAAACGACTGTGTAATATGTGATCCTTGTTGGCCAGTAGAAACAACTTCTAATTCTCCTTGAGCATCAATTTGCAATCTTCCTCGTTGAAAATCTACCCGACCAATACTCTTTTTAAGGTTGGTGGCTGCTTTTACTTGGAAACAAAAATCAATATCGGTTGTTTTAAGCCCAGAAAGTGTCAAAATCAAAGGCTGAACGAGTTGATAAAAAGTTACCAAGGTTGATACTGGGTTGCCCGGCAAACCACAAAATAATGCATGACCAATTTGTCCAAAAGCAAAAGGTTTACCTGGTTTCATGGCAATTTTCCAGAAATTGATCTGTCCTAAATCTTCTAAGGTTGTTTTCGTATAATCGGCATCGCCCACCGAAACGCCACCACTGGTTATGACAAGATTTGCTTGGTTTGATGCGGTCACTAAAGCTTGTTTAATTTGAGTCGGATCATCAGGAATAATTCCAAGATCAATGATTTCACAGTTAAGTTTTGTTAATAACAATTTTAAAGTAAAGCGATTACTATCATAAATTGCGCCATTGCCTGATAAGGGCATTCCGATTGGTGTTAGTTCATTACCCGTTGAAAAGATAGCTACTTTCAATTTGTTAAAAACGGTGACTTCACTAATGCCTAATGTTGCAAGGGTTGATAGGGTAGGTAATGTTAATTTAGTACCTGTGGCAACCGTTATCGAATCTTTTTTTACATCTTCACCACACCGACGTATGTTATCACCCGCTCTAATTTCCTTTAAAAAACGAATACCTAAATCGGATTGTTCTGTATGCTCTTGCATTACAACCGCATCTGCGTCAATCGGGACAGGGGCACCTGTCATAATGCGTAAACAAGTACCTTCAGGCCATTGTAAATTACTAATATCGTCACCCGCAAAAATTGCACTGGCTAAAGGTAATGTTTTTGTTTGTTGAATATCTGATAGTCTGACTGCGTACCCATCCATTGCTGAATTATCAAATCCTGGAACATTAATTGGCGAAATAATTGGTATGGCAGCAATTCTATCTAAAGCGTCAAATAATGAAACCTTTTGGTTAGTAAGAGGTTTTGCTTTAGTCGCGATTTCTAATATATTTTGTTTAGCTTGATTAAAAGTAAGTAACATTGACGAGTGCTTTCCTTATGTGAATAGTCCATTAGTTTTGACAAGAAGTTTCAGGTAAGGTATACGTTTGTGTAAAAATTATTATTATATTAAATCTTAATGAGAACTTAATATAACAGAAAATATAACAACGTCGCCAAAAGGCGACGTAAAATAGATGGTTATACATTAAATAAAAAGTTCATGATATCGCCATCTTGTACGATATAGTCTTTTCCTTCAGAACGCATTTTTCCTGCTTCTTTAGCACCTTGTTCACCGCCATATTTGATAAAATCATCAAAAGCAATGGTTTGTGCTCGAATAAAACCTTTTTCAAAGTCGGTATGAATTTTACCTGCTGCTTGTGGGGCAGTATCTCCAACTGATATAGTCCATGCGCGAACTTCTTTAACACCTGCAGTAAAATAGGTTTGTAAATTAAGTAAACTGTAACCAGCACGAATAACGCGATTTAAGCCTGGTTCAGTTAATCCTAGATCTTGCATGAACTCATCACGATCAGCATCATCTAGTTCAGCCAGTTCTGCTTCAATGGCTGCACATACAGGAACAACAACAGATTTTTCTTGAGCGGCGATAGCTTTTACCTTTTCCAAATAAGGATTATTTTCAAATCCATCTTCATTAACATTAGCAATATACATGGTTGGTTTTAATGTTAAAAAGCTCAAGTATTTAACCGCATCAAGCTCTTCTTTACTTAAATCCAATAGTAATAGTTTTTTACCTTGTTCTAAATGTGGTAAGCATTTTTCAAGAATTTCGAGTTCAAATTTAGCATCTTTATCGCCACCTTTAGCACGTTTTTGTAAACGTGTCATTGCTCTTTCACAAGCTTCTAGATCGGCTAACGCAAGTTCAGTATTAATAATTTCAATATCTTCAGCTGGGTCAATTTTGCCTGCAACATGAATGATATTTTCATTTTCAAAACAACGAACAACATGGCCAATGGCTTCAGTTTCACGAATGTTGGCTAAAAATTGATTACCTAAACCTTCACCTTTTGAGGCACCTTTTACTAAACCAGCAATATCAACAAATTCCATAGTAGTAGGTAAGGTGCGTTGAGGTTTGACAATTTTAGCCAGCTCATCTAAACGTGGATCGGGCATTGGTACTACACCAGTATTTGGTTCGATAGTACAAAATGGAAAGTTAGCTGCTTCAATGCCTGCTTTGGTTAGTGCGTTAAAAAGAGTTGACTTGCCAACATTTGGTAGTCCGACGATACCACATTTAAATCCCATACTGTTTGTTACCTTTTATCAATAAATGTCTTAAATATAAGAGGTAATTATATACTAAATCATGCTATTTATGCCAATGTTCTTATTGACGTGTTGGTAATAGATCTATATCAAATGTTGATATCGGTTTTAACTTGTTACTTTGCTTAAATTTATTAAAAGTGACAAGTAACGCATGACTTGTTAATTTATTCTTCCAAATTTAAACCAATTTGATAGAGTTGATTCTTTTTAAGTCCATAAATTTCAGCAGTAATCGCAGCTGCTTTTTTTAATGGTAGCTCTTTTTGTAATAATTTAAGAGTATTTATGGCTTTTGGATCAATATCCTTATTACTTTCTGTATACCCAGCCACAATTAAGACAAATTCACCTTTCTGACGAGATGCATCTTGATTTAACCAGTCGATAAGTTCATTGACTGGAAAGCTAACAATGGTTTCCCATGTTTTAGTCAGTTCTTTAGCCAACACGATCTGCTTATTGGCACCAAAAATAGTTTGCATATCCTTAAGGGTCTCTAATAAGCGATGCGTTGATTCATAAAAAATCATGGTGCGAGGCTCAGTAATTAATGAGGCTAAACTATTTTGCCGTGCTTTGCTTTTAGCAGGTAAAAATCCTTCATAAATAAATTTGTCGGATGGTAATCCAGCTACTGATAAGGCTGCAATGGCGGCACAAGCTCCTGGAATCGGAACTACTTTTATATCATTTTCACGGCAAGCTTTTACTAAATGGTAGCCAGGATCATTGATTAATGGCGTTCCGGCATCTGAAACCAAGGCAATAGAGAGACCTGATTGAAGTTTTTCAATCAGAACGTGTGCTTTTTCTTGTTCATTATGATCATGTAAGGAAAAAAGCTTAGCTTTAATACCCAAATGCTGTAATAATAAACCGCTATGGCGCGTATCTTCAGCAGCTATCAAATCAACACGTTTAAGTGTGTCAATTGCTCTAAGGGTAATATCATCTAAATTTCCAATGGGTGTTGCAACAATATATAGAGTCATTAATTTGAGTCACATTAAAATTTCACAGAAAATAGAATAAATCTACTGTACGAACAAGCATTTTATTGTATATACTCACCACTTTCAAAAATAAATTCTATTTTCCGCTATTTATTATAATAGTTATAATAAATAAACATATTGCTAATTAGATGTTGACTATTTGTTGTGCAATCTATTAATAATCGAAAAACAGAGGGTATATTTGTGCGAATTTAGTAGAAATTCAGTGGATTGTAATTGATTTAAATTGTATCCTTAACTATTTTATTATAGCTAGCATAATAAGGAACCGATATAATAGCTTTTTATATCAGAAACGATAGAATATGCTCTTAAAACAATATTAACGAATGAAAGGTGTTGCTTTGAAAAAGATTCTTACGCTAACTTGTTTAAGCTTGGTCATTACTGCCTGTACTCAATCCAATCCTGCCCAAATTGAAGATATTTCGGATTTTTCTGGTGGTTCATCAAAAACAGGTTACTCTAAACCTCCTGTTAATATTTCTACTGGAAGTGGTGTTACTCCATCTTCAGTACCATCAAATACCAATTCAACACAGGTACCTAAACCAGTAACGACGTCAAGTTCAAATAATGGTGATGCAAACAACAATACAAACAGTAATGTAAACAGCAATAACGGTGTTATTATTACTAACGATCGTGTTTCATATAACCGTAATTATGACGAAATTCCTAAGGGGGGGTATCAAGGAGATACTTATACTGTAAGCCGAGGTGACACATTATATTATATAGCTTGGGTAACGGGTAATGATTATCGCTCTTTAGCGGCTAAAAATAATATTAAGAAACCTTACTCTGTTTCGATTGGACAAGTATTAGATGTAAGTGGGGGAACCACTGTTGTTACACAACAAGTAACGAGCAATCAAACAACCCAACAAGTGGCGGTTACCAATCAAAAATCTAAAGTACCGGATACTAAAACTACGCCAACAACTACAACTACAACTACAACTAAAACTCCTACACCAGTACCGACACCGGTTTTAACTACTACCACTACAACAACCACTACAACATCAGGAAAAAATAATAAAACATCGAGTGTTGTTCAGACAACTCAAACGGTAACCGACTCTGTGAATGATACTACAAATAATGGAAAAACAAATTCGTCAGATACGGGAACTTCCAAGACTAAAGTTGCAAATATTACATGGCAGTGGCCAGCAAAAGGCAAAATTATTGAAAAATTTTCTAATGCAAGTAAAGGTATTGATATCGCTGGTGGATTAGGTAATAAAGTGATGGCTGCTGCAGATGGTCGCGTGGTTTACTCAGGTAATGCATTACCGGGTTATGGTAATTTAATTATTATAAAACATAATGATGATTACTTAACTGCATATGCACATAACCAGTCGATTTTAGTAAAAGAGCAACAAGCCGTTCGAGCTGGAGAACAAATTGCAACTATGGGAGCAACGGGTACCTCTTCAGTAAGATTGCATTTTGAAATTCGTTATAAAGCAAAATCCGTTGATCCATTAAAATATCTTTCAAAAAATTAGTATTTATTAATTGCAAAACAGTTAATGTATGGAATTTACGAGTATTATAAAGATTATTTAATTTAAACAGTTTTATTCTACGTAACAAAGGAGTTAGACTCATGGCAGTAAAAAAATTAGTTCTTATTCGACATGGAGAAAGTGTTTGGAATCAAGAAAACCGTTTTTGTGGTTGGACTGATGTAGATTTATCTGACAAAGGTAATAAAGAAGCAGCCGAAGCAGGTAAACTACTTAAACAAGAAGGTTTCCAATTTGATTACGCTTATACTTCTGTATTAAAACGTGCGATTCATACTTTATGGCATGTTCTTGACGAAGTTGATCAAGCTTGGTTACCTGTTGAAAAATGTTGGAAACTAAATGAACGTCACTATGGTGCACTGCAAGGTCTAAATAAAGCGGAAACTGCGGCTAAATATGGTGATGAGCAAGTAAAATTATGGCGCCGTGGTTTTGCAATTACACCTCCTGCGCTTGAAAAATCAGATGAACGTTTCCCTGGTCATGATTCACGTTACAGCAATTTACCTGAATCAGAATTACCATTAACAGAAAGCCTAGCGTTAACCATTAAACGTGTACTTCCTTATTGGGAATCAACAATTGCGCCACGTGTTGCTAAAGGTGAACGTGTAATTATCGCTGCTCATGGTAACTCTCTTCGTGCTTTAGTTAAGCATTTAGACAACATCAGTGACGATGATATTATCGAACTAAACATCCCAACTGGTGTACCATTAGTGTATGAATTTGATGACAACATGAAAGTTATCAAACATTATTACTTAGGTAATGCTGATGAAATCGCAGCAAAACAAGCCGCGGTTGCTAATCAAGGTAAAGCGAAATAATTAATCTTTAAGCTTTAAAAAAGGTAAGTTAAGTAACTTACCTTTTTACTATCTGAACTATCTCTTTTATCCATTAACTTTATTTCTGAGAGTCTTATTTTGTCGAAAATTTACTATATTTATGCCGTAATGAACGCAGGTAAATCAACCGAGTTATTACAAATTGACCACAATTATTTAAGTAATAATATGCAAACTTTACTGCTTAAATCTTCGGTCGATACCCGTGATTCGGCGGTTGAAATTGTCTCACGTTTAGGATTGCGAAAAAAAGCATTACAGCTTGATGATAATAGTGTTGATGAAATCATTGAATTAATTAAGAAAAATAATTACGCTTGTGTATTAATCGATGAAAGCCAATTTTTATCGCAAAGCACTATCTGGAAGCTGTCTGATGTGTGTGATGAATATGGTGTACCGATGATGTTTTTTGGTTTAAAAACGGATTATATGGGACATTTATTTGAAGGTTCAAAAACATTATTAGAAATTGCCGATAACTTTAGAGAACTAAAAACAGTTTGCTGGTGTGGAAAAAAAGCAACCATGAATTTACTAGAAGGAAAAGATGGGCAAATTGTTAAATATGGCAATTCAATTCATTTAGGAGACAGCGAGTTCCATTCAGTTTGTCGCAAACATTGGAAAGCGGGACAAATAAGACCTAAACAATAATCTTCTTAATATTTCACACTTATTCAATCAAATCATTTTGCTACATTTATTATTTGGTTTTGTAAAAGTGTGAATAACCTCTCATTTTAATGATTTTTCTTTGTCGATTTTTGGTTATTTATGTCATATTGACTGAAACGATTCAGTGTTGTTTTATTAATCATGAGAGGAATTACCATGAAAGTTCAATTAGTTTCATTAGCTACAATACTTAGTTTGGCGAGTTATAGTGCCGATGCAAAAGAATTTATATTAACAGATGTTGATAAAGGTCTTGCTAAAGGTAACTGGTCAATTTCGAGTAAAGATTTAGGTGTAAAAGAGCATAAATTTACCATCAAAAACACGGTCCTTAAAGGTGGTAAACAAGATGGTGCGGAACTTTTAACTATAGCTAGTGATAATCTTACAATTAAATTAAGTCCTACAAGAGGACTCGGTATTTTATCTGTTGATGGTGATGGCATCCGTTTGGGATGGGACTCTCCGGTAGATGAAGTTGTCAACCCTAAATACATTAATTTAGAAAGTCGTGGTGGATTGGGTTGGTTAGATGGTTTTAATGAGTTAATGGTTCGTTGTGGTTTTGAGTGGACAGGTCATGCGGTACAAGCCGATGGCATGATATATACGCTTCATGGTCGAGCACAAAATACCCCTGTATCAAAATTGATCGTTAATGTATTAGATAAAGCACCTTATACCATAACAGTGAAAGGATTAATTAAAGAAAATACTTTCAAGAAAAGCAATCTCGAAACTTGGGTATCGCTTAGCTACGTACCCGGTAGTAAAGATTTCATTGTTCATGATGTTGTAACCAATAAAGGTGATTATACTCGTGATTACCAAATTATTTATCACAGCAATTATGGTACGCCGATTCTAGAAGAGGGTGCTCGCTTTGTTGCACCAGTTAAAGAAATTTCACCATTTAATGATTATGCTAAAAAAGGCTTAAAAACATGGCAAACGTATTTAGGTCCAACTAAAAACTTTGATGAGATGGTCTTTAATATTTATCCTTATGCCGATGATCAAGGACAGACTCAAGTGATGGTTACTAACCAAGCAGGTGACAAGGGGGCGGGTATCTCATTTAATACCAGTCAATTACCTGTTTTTACTTTATGGAAAAATACCGATACTCTTAAACAAGGCTATGTAACAGGTTTAGAACCTGGAACCAGTTTTGCCTACCCAGTTACAATTGAGCGTGAACAAAAACGTGTACGTCAATTAGAACCAGGACAAAGTACCGAGTTTACTTTGGTGTATAGTTTGTTATCGGATAAACAAGCCGTTGAACAATATGAAGCTCAAATTAAGTCTATACAGGGCGACCAAGAAACCAAAGTTGTTGAACGACCAATGGCAAAAGAATAAGTCTTGTAATGCAACTAACAGGGAAGTTGGTTGTTATATTCTTGTTGATTATTTCGTAATCTATTATTGTGTGTCAAATAACTCATCTTTTTTACTGACAGATTTTGCTATTTTTTTATAAAAACGGTGTTTAATACTGTTAAATAGCATAAATTATCTTATTAATGCTCAAATCCAGTGAACCACACAGATACTTGCTTGATAGCTAGGTGTTATATCGGTATGATTAGTGACATTCGATTATTTAAAATCAATTTTGAGATTAATAACCGTTGAATGCAGCTTGAATTGTTAGCAAAAGTTGTCTGATTTAACATTGATTAAAATGGAAGAGATTATTATGGCAAATCCAACTGGATCTTATGATTTGCGTGATGCAATTAATCAACTTGCACAAATCCCAAATCAACTGGTTACCACTGACACTCCGGTTGATCCTATGGCTGAGTTAGCGGGTGTTTATCGTTTTGTTGGGGCAGGGGGAACGGTTAAAAGACCTACTCGAATTGGTCCTGCAATGATTTTTAATAAAGTAAAGGGATTTGATAATTTTAAAGTCTTAATTGGATTACTTGCCTCGCGTAAACGAGTTGCACATTTATTTGGTTGTGAGCCAGACAAACTCGCTTTTTTACTAAAAGATGCAGTAAATAATCCCATAGCTCCGATAACAATTCCTCGTGAACTAGCAGTTTGTCAAGAAATCGTGCATAAAGCGACTGATCCTGATTTTGATATTCGTAAACTCGTACCTGCACCCACTAATACCGAAGAAGATGCCGGCCCATACATTACCCTTGGCATGCTCTATGCGAGCGATCCAGAAACAGGTGAAAGCGATATAACTATTCATCGAATGTGCTATCAAAGTAAAGACGAAATTTCGATCTACTTTGTCCCCGGACGGCATATAGATGTGTTTCGTGAAAAAGCCGAAAAGGCAGGAAAACCTTTACCTGTCTCAATTAGTATTGGTGTCGACCCCGTGATTGAAGTATCAGCATGCTTTGAACCACCAACTACACCAATTGGTTTTGATGAACTTTCTATTGCTGGTGGCATACGTGGACGTGCAGTTGAATTAGTTGATTGTTTAACAGTTAATGCAAAAGCGATTGCTAATGCTGAAGTCGTCATTGAAGGTGAAATCTTACCGAATGTACGAGTCGCTGAAGATCAAAACTCTCACACAGGTAAAGCAATGCCTGAATTCCCGGGTTATACAGGTCCTGCGAATCAATCACTACCAGTTATCAAAGTGAAAGCAGTTACTTATCGAAAAAATCCAATTTATCAAACTTGCATCGGACCAAGTGAAGAACATGTTAATATGGCGGGTATTCCTACCGAAGCCAGTATTTTACAAATGGTCGAAGCTGCTATGCCAGGTAAACTATTAAATGTCTACGCACATCGTTCCGGTGGAGGAAAATATTTAGCCATATTACAATTTAAAAAATCTGTTCCTTCTGATGAAGGTAAACACAAGCAAGCAGCTATTTTAGCTTTTGCGGCATTTTCCGAATTAAAACATGTAATACTTGTTGATGAAGATGTTGATATTTATGATACTGATGATGTACTGTGGGCGATGAATACTCGTTTTCAAGGTGATATTGATATTTCAACAATATCAGGCGTTAGATGCCATCCGCTCGATCCATCTCAACGTCCAGAATATAGCCCCTTTATTAGGCAATTTGGTAGTTCGGCAAAAGTAATTTTTGATTGCACGGTGCCTTTTGCTTTAAAAGCAGAATTTGAACGAGCCCATTTTAAAGAAGTTGATATAAAACGTTTTCTGCCAGATTTTGAATAAAATAGGAATGAATATGACCGTAAAGCGACTAGTAATTGGAATTAGTGGTGCAACAGGTTTTGCTTATGGTATTAAAGCTTTAGAGCTTTTAAAACCATTGGATATTGAAACACATTTAGTAATTTCAAAAGCAGCACAACTAACGCGCTCTTACGAAATCCCTAATATGAGTTTGGCTCAGATTGAATCATTGGCAGATAAAGTTTATTCCGTCAATAATGTTGGCGCAGCGATTGCCAGTGGTTCTTTCAAGACTATGGGCATGCTGGTCGCACCTTGCTCAATGCGCTCTTTAGCTGCAATTGCCCAGAGTTTATCGGATAATTTATTAACTCGTGCTGCCGATGTCGTACTAAAAGAGCGTCGCCGATTGGTATTAATGATAAGGGAATCCCCACTGCATTTAAGCCATATAAAAAATATGGAAATGGTGACTCTTATGGGAGGTGTAATTTTTCCACCAGTACCTGCACTTTATCAGCATATTGACAGTATCGATGATATGATTACCCACAGTGTCGCACGAGCGCTTGATCTGTTTGATATTGATATACCGTCACTACCTCGCTGGGGCGAAGATATGCATTTAAATGTTAAGCCAGAATAATGTATGTCAATCGATCCCAAAATTCTTAAGTTTATTAGAAAAAACCATGTATTATCGCTGAGTGTCATTACATCGGATAACTTGCCGTGGGCGTGTAATGTGTTTTATGTATTGGATGAAAAGCGGTTAAATCTCTATTTTTTAACTGAGTTAAAAACGGAGCATGCCAAGGCAATGCTAATTCACCCGCAAGTAGCCGGTACAATTGCCGTTACACCTAAAACCGTTGCTCAGATTCAAGGCATACAATTTCAGGCTCAAGCAAAACAGTTGCAAGGAGAGCAAGCTAAAGATGCTTATGAACAATACTATCGTGCCTTTCCTTTTGCCAGAATAATGAAAGCACCCATTTGGTCTTTACAATTGCAACAAATAAAAATGACGAACAATCTTTTAGGCTTTGCCCATAAAACGCATTGGCAACGAAAGTAAAAGCTGATTAATTACTAATGAAATCTTAATTGCTCAATATTAAATTTGAATAAACTTTTTTCTTGGTATGTTTTATATAAATTTTGCAGACTATTTTGTTTCACTTCTGAAATGATGGAATAAAAACACCTAATCAATCATTGTTTTTGCTAACTTTACGTTATAAATAAAAACTATATCGATATATAAATATATTATTTAACAGAAAAAATAGAGTTTTGTATTATACTTACCAACCTTATTATTCTATTATCTAAAAAAACAATGCATAAACTAGCCAATCGACTCGATCATTTTTCTGATTCAGTTATTCGTAGGATGACGCGAATTGCTAATAAATATCAGGCTATCAATTTATCACAAGGTTTTCCTGATTTTGACCCACCAAAACAGCTTATTGATGCGCTTAAGCAAGCCGCTGATAACGGGCCTCACCAATATGAAATCACATGGGGATCACAAGAATTTAGGCAACTGTTAGCCAAAAAACAGCAAAAATTAATGAATATCGATATAAACCCAGATGAAAACGTATTAGTTACGTGTGGCAGTACTGAGGCAATGATGTGTGCGGTGATGACGGTATGTAACCCAAAAGATAAAGTTATCATCTTTTCGCCTTTTTATGAAAACTATGGTGCGGATGCAATACTGTCGGATGCAACGCCTATCTATGTACCACTTATTCCACCGACTTTCGAGTTTGATAAAAAGCAGCTCCGCGAAGCGTTCGAGCAAGGTGCTAAAGCATTAATTTTGTGTAATCCGAGTAATCCTTGTGGTAAGGTATTTACTCAAGATGAGCTTGAATATATCAGTCAATTAGCAATTGAATTCGATGCTTATGTTATCACTGACGAAGTGTATGAACACATGGTCTATCCACCGCATAAACATCTCTATTTAGCGAGTTTTCCTGGCATGCAACAGCGCACGATTAGTTGCAGTTCATTATCTAAAACTTATTCTATTACAGGTTGGCGTCTAGGCTATATCATTGCGGACAAACGCATCATTGATGGCTGCAAAATGATTCATGATTTTCTTACCGTTGGTGCTGCTGCGCCATTACAAAAAGCTGCTTGTGCAGGTCTATCATTAAGTGAGGAATATTATCAGCAACTCACCGAGACTTATATGGCTAAACGTCGCTTATTTTTACAAGGTTTAGATCAGATAGGCTTATCTTATTATGAACCGCAAGGTGCTTATTATGTATTGGTTGATATTTCTGGATTGAATCCATTTACCACCGATTTTGAATTTTGTGAATGGTTAATAAAAGAAGTTGGAGTAGCGGCTGTTCCTGGATCGGCTTTTTTTAAACATCCAGAATATCGCTATATTCGTTTTCATTTTGCGAAACAAGAACAAACCTTGATTGCAGCTTTAGATAGATTATCAAAACTTAAGGAAAAATTAACATGTTTAAAAAACTAATCACGGCAACAATAGCCATATTTTCGGCCATGTTGTTATTAACAGGTTGTGGCGAAGCTAAAAAGGAAAATCAACTCACCGTTGGTGTGGCAGCCGGTCCATATGGTGATATGTTTAAACAAGCGATTGCACCAGGATTAGAAAAAAAAGGTTACAAAATTGAAATCCGAGAATTCAGTGATTATGTACAACCTAATCTGGCTTTAGCCAATAAAGATATTGATATTAATTTATTCCAACATTTGAGCTATCTTGAAAATTTCAAACAAGCACGTAATTTAGATCTCTTAGCTGTTGGCTTTGTACCAACGGCAGGGGCGGGTATTTTTTCGAACAAGATCACCGATTTTTCGCAATTAAAAAAAGGTGATCAAGTCACCATTTCAAATGACGTTACTAACGAAGCAAGAGCGTTAAGAATCTTACAAGCAGCAGGTTTAATTAAGCTCGATCCTGCGGTTGATAAAAATAATCTAACACCAAAAAATATTATCGAAAATCCATATGAATTGGAAATTGTACCCATCGAAGCACCACAAACGCCTAGATCACTGGATAATGTTGTTTTATCCGTTGTAAATGGAAATTATGCGATCGGTGCAGGTTTAGATCTATCTAAAGCACTTTACACAGAAATCCTTGATAAAGATCATAAAAACGTCATTGCCATTCGTACTGAATCAAAAGATACTTTAGGTAAAGACATTATAGATGTCCTGAAATCAGACGAATATTTACAAGTGATCGAAGACAAAAACGGTATTTTCTATACTTTCCAAAAACCTGATTATCAATTATTTTAATTATGCAAAATACACCACTGAAAAATACACCATTGATTCAAGTAAAAAATGTATCTGTGCGTTTTGAGGCCAAAGATCAGATCATTGATGCAGTAAAAAATGTTTCGTTTGAGGTTAATCATGGCGAGATATTTGGTATTATTGGCTCCAGTGGTGCAGGAAAAAGTACCCTCGTTCGCACTCTTAATCGACTTGCTGAACCGACTTCTGGGCAGATTATTGTTGGTGGCACAGATATTCAGACGTTAAAAGGTCGACAATTAATGGCCTTTCGTTTTCAAGTCGGCATGATCTTCCAAAATTTTAATCTAGCTTCATCAAAAACGGTTTATGAAAACATTGCCTTTGTACTAAAAGCTGCAGGTAAAAAAGGGGATGCAGTTAAAAATAGAGTAGAGGAGTTACTTGCATTAGTGGGATTAAGCGACAAAGCCAAAGCTTATCCTGCTGAACTGAGTGGTGGACAAAAACAACGAGTCGGCATTGCCCGTGCATTAGCTAATGAAGCAAAAATACTCTTGTGTGATGAAGCTACCAGCGCACTCGATCCGACTACAACCAGTGCCATTTTGGAACTACTTAAACAGCTTAACCAAAAATTTTCCTTAACCATCGTACTGATTACCCATGAAATTGATGTCGTAAAAAAAATCTGCGATCGAGTTGCTGTGATGTCTCAAGGTGAAATCGTTGAAATGGATAATACTTTCAATTTGTTCGCCAATCCCAAACAACAATTCACCCAAAATTTTCTTAACATTGATGAAAATACTCATTTGCCTGAACCTATTAGACAAAATGTCAAAGGTAAATTGGTTCGACTTCGCTATATCAACGAAAACACCACTCAACCTATTTTGTATCAATCTGCTTATGAAACGGGTGTGGCTTTTAATATATTGCATGGTTTTATCGAATATTTTGACCAACAAGCGCTAGGCAATTTAGTTATTGAGTTAATTGGTGAACCCAATAATATCCAACAGCTTATTGCAAAACTGGAACATCAAAGCGTGATTATTGAGGAAATAAAATAATGGTTAAACTGACAATCGCTGAAATAATGGAAATGCTATGGAAAGCCGCTGACGAAACGTTCATTATGGTGAGTTGGTCATTACTAGCTGGGCTTATTTTTGGTACCCTAATTGGATTACTTCTATTTTTATTATCCAATCCATTTTTTCTAAAAAACAGAGTGATAGGGAATGTGGCTAATTTTATTATTAATGCAACGCGCTCCATTCCTTTTTTAATTTTGATGGTAGCCGTTCTACCACTTGGAACGTATATTGTCGGTACTACAGTTGGTCCTAAAGCGGTAATTGTCCCGTTGGCAATAGCTGCAATAGCATTTTATGCTAGATTGGCGGAAAACGCCTTTAGCCAAATTGACAAAGGTGTTATTGAAGCAGCCATTGCCAGTGGTGCCTCACACACTCGAATCATCTTTGGCATATTGTTTCCTGAAGCGTTAGCACAGCTAATCCGCCATGCTACAGTCACGACCATATCACTCATAGGTTTTAGTTCAATGGCGGGTGTCGTTGGTGGCGGAGGAATCGGCGATTTAGCGATTCGGTTTGGTTATCAGCGTTATGTCACCGAAGTTCTTATTATCTGTATTATCATTTTAATTATTGTTGTCATGTTAATACAGTATCTAGGTGATAAATTAGCTAACCACTTTGATAGAAGTCACAAATAATTGGTAAAGCAACATGAAAAAATTAACGGATATAATTGTTGATTCAGATCGAATCATTACTAAAGATCATATACCTCAATCTCACTTAACTGATGGGCTTAAATCACATTATGGGCAAGCGGAAATTTTGGTTTATCCTAAAACTACGGATGAAGTTGCACAACTTGTTAAATATGCCAATCAAAATAATCTAAAAATTACAACACGTGGAGCGGGTACCAATCTAGTTGGCTCAACTATTCCTAATGGTGGTATGATTATCGACTTATCGTTAATGAACGCCATTATCGAACTAGATAAATCTACCTTTACGGTAACGGTACAATCAGGCATCTTATTGCAAGATTTGCAACAGTTTGTTGAAAAGCAGGATCTTTTTTATCCACCGGATCCTGGTGCAAAAAATGCGACCGTTGGTGGCAACATTAGTACTAATGCGGGTGGCATGCGTGCAGTTAAATATGGTGTTACGCGAGATTATGTGCAAGCGCTTGAAGTCGTTATTGCAGATGGCACAGTATTAAATGTTGGTAGTAAAAATATCAAAGATAATACCGGCCTGTCATTAAAACATCTTTTTATCGGCAGCGAAGGGACTTTAGGTATTATTACCCAATGTACATTAAAATTGATTGCTAAACCAAGTGTCTTTGAAACATTAATTATTGGATTTAACACCATTGAACAAGCCGTTACCAATATCACGACAATATTACAGACATTAACACCCACTGCACTGGAATTTGTTGAACGTCAAGTGGCGCAGTGGGGAGAACGCTATTCAGGGTTCCAATTTCCACTGCCAGATTCTAAGGCCTATTTAATCATTATGCTTGATGGCGCCAACAAGCAACACATTGTTCAGCAACGCCAACAGTTATTAGCGAATTTAGGCGATTGCAACTATTTTATTGCCGAAACGATCGAACAAGCCAATCAAATTTGGACCGTTCGCGGATCATTGGTTCGTGCTGTTGAGGCAGTTACAGAACAAGATCCGATTGATATTGTCGTTCCGATTAATCGTATTGCCGATTTTATTCATTACACGAAACAGTTACAATCCCAATCAGGTGTTCGTATGCTCGCTTTTGGTCACGCAGGAGACGGCAATATTCACTTATGCATATTGCGTGACGGACGAGACGAAAAGCAATGGTCAGAAGCACTCGAGCAAATCCATAATGCCTTATATCAAAAATGTCATGAGTTAGGTGGACTGCCTTCGGCTGAGCATGGTATTGGCACCGCAAAAGTAAAATATTTTAACAATGCCATTGCCCAAGAAAACCGTCAATTAATGCAGCGAATAAAACAGCAATTTGATCCTAATAACATTTTGAATCATCAGGTCTATATTACCCAACTTTAAAAGTGCTATTAACATATAAACTATAAACTAACAGATCATAATAATCTGTTAGTTTATTGCTTAATGTCTAGTTGATTAAATTAATGGTCTATTTTACTAAAACTGATTAACAGCTCTCTACAAAATAGTGCATAATGCGATTATCTTGTGTTAATTCAGGATGAAATGAACAGACTAAAATATTATTTTGTTTAGCCATTACGCAATGTTCATCAATGAAAGCGAGTTGTTCTACATGCTCACCTGCTTTGGCGATATAGGGAGCACGAATAAAAACAGCAGGGATTTGCTGACCGATTAACTTAACATCTAACTTTGTTTCAAAGCTGTTAATTTGCCGACCAAAACCATTACGCTCAACATGAATATCGATTAAAGCAAGCTGTTCAACTTCATTATGGGTAGTGGTTTTTCCGCATAAAACTAATCCTGCACAAGTCCCTAAAATACCTTTACCTTGTTGAGCAAATTGTTTAATTGGTTCAAACAGTCCATTTTGTCTTATCAAACGGCTAATGGTTGTTGATTCTCCACCTGGAATAATCAGACCATCTAGTTCAGCTAATTGCTCGGGATGTTTTACTGCGATAGCTTGCACGTTATCTAAACTATTTAGCATAGTGATGTGTTCACTAACTGCTCCTTGTAAATTGAGCACACCAACTTTTTTTAACCGCTTGGAAGTTAACGATTGCGTCATTACCAACCTCGTTCTTGCATGCGTTCGGATTCGGTAAGTTTACTGATTTCTATTCCTTTCATTGCTTCACCTAAGCCTTTCGATAATTCCACTAGACGTGGGTAATCATCATAATAGGTTGTAGCTTGCACAATTGCCTTAGCAAATTTTTCAGGATTTTGTGATTTAAAAATACCAGAACCGACAAATACGCCATCCGCACCAAGTTGCATCATCAAAGCTGCATCGGCAGGAGTAGCTACGCCACCCGCAGCAAAATTGACGACGGGTAATTTACCGAGTTGCTTAATTTGTTCTACCAGTTCAAAAGGTGCACCAATTTCTTTAGCAAAAGTCATCAACTCATCATCAGATTTACTGACAACCATACGAATTTGTTCATTGACTTTACGCATATGGCGCACCGCTTCAACAATATTACCTGTACCAGGCTCTCCTTTGGTTCGTAACATTGATGCACCTTCACCAATACGACGTAATGCTTCGCCTAAATCACGACAACCACACACAAATGGTACGGTAAAATTACTTTTAAGTAGATGATATTGTTCATCGGCAGGGGTTAATACTTCACTTTCATCGATATAATCAACGCCCATTGATTCTAAGATGCGAGCTTCAACAATATGCCCAATACGTGCTTTTGCCATGACAGGAATTGTCACTGCATTCATTACCTGTTCTACTATTGTTGGATCTGCCATTCGGGCAACGCCTCCAGCTGCTCGAATATCCGATGGTACACGCTCTAAAGCCATAACTGCAACCGCCCCCGCTTGCTCGGCAATTTTTGCTTGTTCGGCATTAACGACATCCATAATAACACCACCTTTTTGCATTTGCGCCATACCACGTTTAACGGTTTGCGTTCCTGTAACTTGATTCATGCTTGCTCCTAGTAAAGTTCTTAATAATAAAATGTGAGATTAGGTATCTATTATTCAGAAATATAAGAGTGGAATAAACGGCCAATTGGACTATAATCAAACCATCCAATTTTATTTTGTATTCGGTTAAATTTAGGCAGCATTAAGTATATTTTTAGACATTGCTTATAATGCCATTATTTCAATAGATCATCTTTGTTTTGCAATACTTAATGCAATAAAGCGAATATTATCAATGAGATAAATGGCAAACAAAATAAAATTATAAAATTTATTTCTTAGGACATAATTTTTTAATGGTAACAAATGTATATTAAAAAAGTCGAACCCTAATCACACAAAATTGCGATGGCATTAAAAGACTTAACCATTTAATACCAGTTTTAAAAACATTAAAGTTATCACTCCGATATAAAAAGAGTAAATACATGTGGCATAAACAAAAACTTGTTCCCTTTGAAGGGCCAATTTTCAAAAAAGTTATCCAACTGATTGAGCACTATATCGAACAAGGGATTTTGATTTCGGGTGAAAGATTACTTTCAGAGCGTGAATTGGCTAAACAATTGCAAGTAAATCGTTCGACAATCGTACATGCACTGGATTTTTTAACTGAACGCGGTGTATTAATTCGTAAACGTGGTAGTGGTACTTATGTAAATAATCAGAAATGGGGGATGCAAGTTTACTCAACGATTAATTGGCGTTTACCTGGACATTTCTTTTATCAAAACAAACAAACATTGTATCAACAAAAAATTGATAAACTACGGAACAGTAAAACTCAACTATATGATCTTGCTAATGGAGATTTACCCACTGATTTAATTCCCAAATTACAATTACCTAATATATCGTCCCACGAATTAGTGATGCACGAAAAACAGAGTGATCAGTTACAGTTGGGTTTACCCTCACTTAAAGAACAGATTGTGCACTATATGAAAGCATGTTTTGCTATGCAAGTTGACAGTGATGAAATCTTAATTACTTCAGGTACTCAGCAATCATTGTTTTTAATTACGCAAGGTTTACTCAAACCCGGAGATGCGATTGGCATTGAGTCTCCTTCTTACTTTTATTCGTTACCCTTATTTCAAGCGGCGGGATTACGTTTATATGGCATAGAGTGTGATGCTCAAGGCATCATGCTGGAGAGTTTAAAAAAAGTGGTAGAACAACATCAAGTTAAATGGTTGTTTTTAAATCCTGTTTTTCAAAATCCGATGGGATTTGTTATGAGTGATAAACGAAAAAAAAGGATACTTGATTTTTGTCGATCACAATGTATTGGAATCGTCGAGGATGATGCTTATAGTAATTTAGCCTTTAGCGATAATTTAGCAATCTCACCGATTAAAAAGTTTGATAGTAATGATCAGGTTATTTATTTAGGTTCATTATCTAAATATATTGGTCGAAATATTCGAATTGGTTGGATGATTGCGCCTCGAGCAGTTATCGAAA
Source organism: uncultured Gilliamella sp. (assembly GCA_946481345.1). Classification (GTDB taxonomy): domain Bacteria; phylum Pseudomonadota; class Gammaproteobacteria; order Enterobacterales; family Orbaceae; genus Gilliamella. The sequence continues at coordinate 66,211 of CAMLMY010000008.1, forward strand.
ACTTAGCTAAAATCCGTCAACATATTGATTCAGGGTTAAGCATTTTACCTCAATTATTAGCAGAACAATATTTACAAAACCACTATTTGGCACATCAACAACTGCTACGTGAAAAACTAAAATACAGATCAGAGCAATTAATGAATTGGCTAAACACCAAATTTAATGGTGAGATAACTTATCAACCATCATTAGGTGGTTTCCATTTGTATGCAAACTTACCTGTGACAAATACGGCTCAAGAATTAATGTTTTTAAATCACCTATTGTCTCAAGGTATTATTGTTGCACAAGGCTCAGATTTTGGGGATAGTTTGGGTAAAGTCAGATTAAGTTATGGACATTTCATTCAGAATCTGATTTGATGAACAAACTCAAGTTATTTTATTTGTTAGTTATTATGGAAAATTCAAAAGTATCATCATTATCGATTAATAAATTATTACTTGTTGCCGGCACAGGTTGGTTGTTTGATGCAATGGACGTTGGGTTATTATCTTTTATTTTAGCTGCGCTAAAGCAAGACTGGGGGCTTTCACCAGCTCAACTGGGATGGATAGGCAGTGTTAACTCTATCGGCATGGCAGTGGGTGCATTTGTATTTGGTATTTATGCTGATCAAAAAGGACGTAAATCGGCCTTTTTATTTACCTTACTCATGTTTAGTATTGCCAGTGGCTTAAGTGCCTTTGCATGGGGACTGGGTAGCTTGCTTGTATTACGTTTTTTCATTGGTATGGGATTAGGTGGCGAATTGCCCGTTGCATCCACATTAGTTAGTGAAAGCGTTGCACCAGAGGTACGTGGTAGGGTGGTGGTATTATTGGAAAGCTTTTGGGCTGTAGGTTGGGTACTTGCGGCATTGATTGCTTATTTTCTTATCCCGCTTCCAGCCGTTGGTTGGCGTGGCGCTATGATAATTTGCGCCGCTCCTGCTTTTTATGCGCTCTATTTACGATTTAGCTTACCGGATTCACCGACCTATATACAGTTAAATTCCAATGCCAAAAAAGATTCCATTCTTAATAAAGTACAGTCATTATTATCAACAAAGTTTCGTCGTCAAACATTAATGCTATGGATTGTTTGGTTTTGCGTAGTGTTTTCCTATTATGGCATGTTTTTATGGTTGCCTAGCGTTATGATGATGAAAGGCTTTGGTATGGTTAAAAGCTTTGAGTATATTTTGTTAATGACTCTTGCCCAGTTACCTGGTTATTTCACGGTGGCTTGGCTAATTGAACGTGTTGGGCGCAAATGGGTGTTAGTTACCTATTTACTTGGTACATTAATAAGCGCATATTTGTTTGGTGTGTCTGAATCCGCTAACCAGTTATTATTCTTTGGTGCATTACTTTCGTTCTTTAATTTAGGTGCATGGGGGGCGATGTATGCTTACACGCCAGAACAATACACCACCAATATTCGGGCAACGGGTGCCGGCATGGCGGCATCAATTGGCCGTATTGGCGGTATCTTAGGTCCATTAATGGTTGGGTTATTAATGGCAAATAATGTATCAATCAGTACTATTTTCGGGCTTTTTAGTTTATCGATCTTAGTTGCAATTATCAGTATTATATTTTTAGGTTATGAAACAAAACAGACTGAACTTAAATAATTACAGGTAATTTATAACAATATCACCAATCTTAGAAATAAATTGCATTGTGTGGTTTTTATCTTACTGGCTAATAAACTACACAGTGCGTTTTATAAGCTGATGAATAACTATAATATCGTTTTTTAACACATACATTCCTTATTATTTCATTGATTTGTCTTAACGATAATGAATACTTTGGAGCAAGATCGTGTAATTGCAGGTAATTCCACATCTGATTATAATCATTTAGATATCTTTAGAAATTTAAAAGGGGACAATTTTGAAACTATCAAAAAAAGCTTTCCATTATTTAGGTATTATTGCAACAGCAGCTTCGTTATGTATGTATATTTCTTATATTCCACAAATTATTGATAATCTTCATGGGTTAAAATCTAATCCAACTCAACCATTAGCGGCTGCAATCAACTGTTTGCTTTGGGTATTTTATGGATTATTACGAGAAAAGAAAGATTGGCCAATTGCAATCGCTAATTCTCCTGGTGTTATATTTGGTTTTATCGCATTTCTAACCGCATTATAAATTCTAATAATGATAATGTGACAATCAATCTTGGTATTTGATTTTCGCTGTTTAATTAGAAAAACTTATTCTAACAATTCCAATAAATAACAACATAACGGAATCATCGCAGTAATTTGTTTACTTTAAACCTACCGATTTTAAAAGGTATAAAGTTTATCAATTGCATGTATTAACTATTTAGATTTCTTATTTACTATTTGGAATTTTACTGCGTTTTAAATACCAATCATGTTAAAGCAACAATCACAATATTAATATTGGGCTGTTGCTTTTTTGTTGAAATTTAGACGATAAAAAGCTTTTTTTGTAAAAGAAAAAAGTAAAAAAACACTTGCTTTTTTTAAGGGAATAAAATTAAAAAATGGACTGGTTAATTTTTAACCTAGCAAAAATAACAATATAAATCAATTTAGTAAAGAGTTATCAACAGGTTTGTTAAATACTTATCAAATAGTATAGTGAATAATTTTGGCGATATAAAATTAAAAAATTTTTATGAATGAGTGATATTTGTCCATTGTAAAGGCTTTAATATAATATTATAGTAAAAAATGCCAGTGATATTTTGATAATGATTTGAAGTTTAGAAAAGATGGCATTTTTATCCGATGTAGTTGATGATACTTACCTAAAAAGACCAGCCATTTTGATTAAATAGTTGTGAAGTAGGTAATGATGAGACAAAAGGAATGAATATTATGACTGAGATAAATTTTTCAGATGACTTAATAAAAGAATTTATCTACTCCGTATACCGTAAAGAAGTATTGTTAAATTTAGAAGGAGTAGTATTAACTGAAGCTGATCGTAAAAAATTGCATGAAAAAAGAGATTTTGTGAATAGTTTATCGGAAGATGAATTAAACGATATTCGTTCTTGGATTCTGAATCGATTAAAATTATTGGAAAACCAACACCAGTAATCATTATTTCATTTTTTCCTAAATTCGGTTTATCTTTATTCACTTTTATGAAGTAATTACTTACAACAGATGTAGACAGATTCACCAATAGTTTTATAATGTTAGTAGTTTTATACTAAAAGGAAAGGAAATGAAAAAGTTAGTCTTGGTTCTTTTATTAAGTTTACCAATGATGGCTGTAGCGTCTAATTGTGAGGACATTAGTAACAATATAGCTGAAAAAATAAAAAATAATGGTGTTGATCCTTCTAAATTCCAATTGAAACTCATTCCAGTCGAACAAGCCGATCAACAAACTGAAGGTAAAATTGTCGGATCTTGTGATCGTGGTCAACAAAAGATTGTTTATGTACGCTTTAAAGATATACCCGTAGCGACTGAAACAACCGAACAAACACCAACAACCCAAAACCAGAACCCAAAAACTCAATCTGATACATCAGAGCAACAAGAAGCAGCTCCACTCGCTACAGAAAATCAGGAACCCCAAATTGAGTCAGAAAACAGATAACCACTTTTAATAAAATAGATTGAGTAGGCTCAATAAGTAATATCTGCAACGTGACTGAATAAGCTTACTCAACGGCAATAAGAAAAATAAAGATTAATTTTTAGTTAAAAATAAATGAATAAATAGCAAGTAAAACCTAATAATAAATAATTACTCATGTAAAAGTTTTGTTTATTATTCTGGATATCTATTTAATAGGGGTGCTATAGGCTGAAATTATACCAGCAGAACCTGATTCGTTTAATACCTAAGAAAAGGAGTTAAAACAGGCTTTTTCTGCAAGTCTGCTTTACTCATCAGTAGCTGAGTTGTAAAAGAAAGGAGCTGTTATGTCATCGTTTTACTCACTTATCCAATCCTGTCAAACTGATTGGGATCACTATATTCAACATGAATTTATTCAACGATTAGGTAAAGGAATATTAGATATAGCCTGTTTCCAGCACTATTTAAAACAAGACTATCTATTTTTAATCAATTTTTCACGCGTTTGGGGACTTGCTGTTTATAAAAGTCATGATATTTTAGAAATTAAGCAATCCTTAAATAGCTTAAAAACGATTGTTGAAGTAGAACTCGATTTACATATTGAATATTGTAAAAGATGGCGAATAAATGAAAATGAACTCAACACGCTAACCGAAGCTAAAGCAAATAAGGCATATACGCAGTATGTGCTTGATGTTGGATTACAAGGTGATATTTTAGACTTACATATTGTATTGGCTCCTTGTTTAATCGGTTATGGTATGATTGCGCAATGGTTGAAAAAGCAACTTTGGTATGATGCTAAAAATAACCCATATACCAGTTGGATTAAAATGTATGCCAGTAAGGCGTTTCAACAGACAATGCAAAATGAAATTGCATGGATTGATCAACGTTTAATAAATATCGATACGAGCCGATTTGAACATTTAACGACAATATTTAAGCAGGCTACTCAACTTGAAGCTAATTTTTGGCAAATGGGATTAGATAGAAGTTTTTAATAACAAACATACTTTACCATTTAAGGTAAAGTATGTTGACTGCCAACTAAAGCAATTGTGAATAATTTTGTTTGGTTGAATCGTCCCAAACACTAGCTTGAACTTGACCAATATGCTTTTGTTGTAGAAGTAACATAACTAAACGGGATTGACCAATTCCACCACCTATGGTTTGCAATAGTTCTCCATTGACTAAAGCTTGGTGCCAAGCAAATTGCAAACGATCCTCATCGCCAGTGATTTTCAATTGACGTTTTAATGTTTCTGGGTCGACTCGAATACCCATAGATGAAATTTCAAAAGCACTGTTTAAAATTGGATTCCAAACTAAAATATCACCATTTAACCCTTTAGAACCCATTTCATTATCGCTGCTCCAATCATCATAATCTGGAGCACGCACATCATGTTTTTCGTTATTTGCCAACTTACCGCCAATACCGATTAAAAATACAGCGCCAAGCTCCTTAGTTATCGCATTTTCACGCTCTTTAGGGGATAAATTTGGATAACGTTTTAACAGTTGCTCACTATCCATAAAGGTTATTGATTCAGGTAAAAAACGGGAAAGATGATATTTTTCGGATACTTCTTTTTCAGTCGCTTTAATGGCTGAATAAATTTTTTCAACCGTCTGTTTTAAATA
>CAMLMY010000009.1 GCA_946481345.1 uncultured Gilliamella sp.
GTAATGGTTTATGCTCATCAAATAAAATGGATGATAAATGTGAACTTAAAAGCTCGGTTGGTGATGCTTGATATTCACCAATTTCAGTCGTTACTTTAATCAGTTTTTGTTGGCGAGGAAAAATCGCAACTTGTTCATCAGGGGGATTGTTCCAAATAACTCGCCATGTTCCATGTGTAGCTTGATCTGGTAAAGGTGCCTCACAATCTTTATGATCTAAAGTGAACTCTATTGATAATGCTTTAGCGCTATCATCTTGTTGTTTAGAGAGCCAACGGTAAGCAAAAGCTGCGCCTTCTTCCATACCTGCAACTACAAATTTATGCTCATTTAATATTTTGGTTGCTTGATTAAAACGATTTTGTTGTTCATCACAACTTGCCTGAGGTTTTAATTCAAATTGAACCAATTTAGTACCCATCTTTTCAGATAAATCTAATAATTGTTGTTCAGTAAAAAAATCTTTTTGCGTAGCAACAATAATCGCAGCCGCTTCTGCTGAATTTTTGGGGTTAGCTAATATTACTGAAAAATCATTATTTATGGTGACGGTTTTTACAGTTGCACTGCCACTTTTTTTTATATAATACCCGCCAATAAACACAAGCAAGATAATCAGTAATATGACAATTAATAACAAAAAATAGCGTATGAAATTTTTCATAAGATCAGCTCTTTTTCTTTTTTAAGCTAGTTAATCCACCCGAAATCAGCATAGTGGTATCAATTAAAGCAACAAATGGATCAAGTCCTGCAGGAACAGCCATATAACGCGGTTCCCAATGAGTTGCAAATTTGTCTTTAAAACGACGTAATCCTTGAAAATTATAAAACCGACCTCCACGCCTAAATACTAACGCACCTAGCCTTTGAATTAATGGGGCTCCACGTCTTCTTTGCATGCCTGATAGAGGTACCATACCTAAACTAAAGTATTTAAATCCTTTTTCTTTATAATGCAGTATTAAACCAATCATTAAAAATTCCATGGTTAGTTTAGGAATATTTTGAGCAAACCTCATTAGATCGATGCTAGCTGAGTAATGTTGATTTGTTTCAAGTAAATTGACAAAAGCAATAATACGACCTTCAAATTTGATAGTAGCAATAGTGAAATTATCTAAATATGGCTTTGAAAAAGATCCCAATGAAAATTGTTTTTCTTTGGAGTGTTTGTTTTTTAGCCATGCATCAGATATAACTTTTAACTCATCAAGTGGTGCAGAACCTGGCGCATAAAATTCAAGACTAAGTCCATCGCGTTGGCATCTGTTCCATGTATAACGAAGATCTTTATACCCTTTAGATGAAAGATTAAACTCTTCTAAATCAACTAAAGCCTCTTCGCCTAATTTTATGGTTCGTAAACCAATATCCATATAAAAAGGTAAATTGGCGGCTTTAACTTGATAAAAAACTGGGCGAAGATGATGGGCATCACATAAATCTCGAAAAGCCCAAATTAAATCAGCGCGTTTAGTGTTATCGCCAATCGGATCATACAGTGCTACCATGCTTCTGCCACGTTTAGCATACATAATGAAAGCAGTGTATGATTCATTGAATAACAGTGATTTATCGCCAGTCATGGCGAGTCCACCTTCTGGCTGATCTGAATCTAAAATAATTTGATGAGCTTTGATTAACTCTTCGCGTTTTGGACTATTTAAAATTGGCAAAGCAGGATGAAATAGCCAATAGAGCATAATACAAATTAATAAAATAAAACTACCCAAGGTTGCTCTTAATGCACGCGGCACTCGAGTATCTAATTCAAATTGCCACCATAATGAATGGTTGTAAGGTATATCTTGATAAATAAATAATATTAACCATACAAGAAAAGCAATTAAGCAAAAACAGACAGCAAAGGATTTAATCGGAAAAGGTAATACATTTAATCGACTTTTGCGATAAAAAGCGTGTCTAAAATAGATTAATAACATCGCAATCATTAATAAAGTACCAGCTTCTATCCAATGTAAGCCCCGTAAAAGTGAGCAGATGCTACCTAAAAACAATAAAATGACCGAAGCACCCCAAGCCGAATAAAGTCTTCGGCGTAGACCCACAGCCAAGAGTAAACATAAAATACCGATTAAACTCGCGACTAGATGAGCAGTATTAATTATTTTACTGGGAATAAATGTATTGACTAAGTAGTGATTAAATCCGGGAAGAACACTTGAAAACATCATTACTACACCCGCAAAAAATACAGCAGCAGCCATAATAATAGCTGCAATACCGGTTTCTGTTTCTTTAACTTCAGGCATAGTAAAAAGGTGCTTGCTTTCATTTATTAAAAGTAGAAAGCTCGCTATAAAAAGTGGTATTAATATATAAATAATACGATAAATAATTAACGCAACAGTTAACGACGCAGCTCCAATTTCAGATGAAAATGCAGCTAACATTACTGCTTCAAATACCCCTACACCGCCAGGAATATGGCTTAGCACTCCAGCAACTAAAGCTAAAATATAGATCATAATAAAGGTAGTAAAATGGGGTTGTATTGGTAATAAAAAGTAGAGAATGGCTCCTGCTAAAACAGTATCAATTAAAGCAATTACAAATTGGTAAGATGCAAGGCGTAAATTAGGTAAACGTATCGACCAGTGAAATAGTTGGAATAATTGAGTGTCTTTATTCGGTTTTGTTTTTAATCGATTGCAATATAAAAAAATTAGTATGCCGGCATAAAGGCAAATTATGCCACTCGAAATTAACCCTATCCAGTTTTTTGATAAATGCAATGCCAGCATAGTATTTTTAGTATTCATTAAGGCCGCTAGCGTGGCCAGTAGGGGTAGGGTAAATCCTAATGATAACGTAACAAATATCGACATTCTGGCTACGTCGATAGTCGTTAATCCTTGTTTGAAATATAATCGGCAGCGAATTGCACCACCAGATAACGCTGATAAACCGATCGCATTGCCAATGGCTGAAGCACAAATACCACCAAGCGTTATAACCGATGGCTTTAATTTTACACCTGCATATCGTGTTGCAGACCATTCGCAGCCAATAAGCATCAAATAACTGCCTATAGCAGATAAGCAAGCAAATAAAATAGCTTTAATTGAAAGTGTGTCAGCCGCATTTTTTAAATCGCATAGATTAATATCTTTAAGTAGATGCCAGCATAAAATAAGTGCAACAAAGAAGATGGATAAGCCAAACAATAACGTTATAAATTGACGATAGCGAGTGAAGTATTCTATCAATTGCCAAGGTAGAACTTTACGCGCTAATATTTTCACGTGAGCAACTCCAATACGTGCTTCAATAGGATTTTAGATTGGCGCATTCTACCGTTGCAAACTAATGAAAACAATCGTGAGAAACTAAAGGAAATTTAAAAAAAATATTAATCATTAGAATTTTTTTACAATAATTGTCTATTTATTGAATGTTGAATAGGCTAAAAGCGCAGATTAATGGAATCGAATTAATGATTATTGTTAAACACAAATCAAAGAATAATGAATTATCTAATAACTTAATATTTTCAAGCTTAATTAAATTAATAGCCATCCAATTGTGGTAATCTATTTAATTTAGGTTTAGCAAAATCTTTACCAAAATTTTTAAATTACTATTTTTACATTAATTAAATGGATAATTATAAATTAAATGAGCACAGACCAACCAATTGAATTAACACAAGAACAATATCAGATTATTGAAAAAATAAGAATTTATGTTAAGCAAAAGCTTGCTAATGATTTTTCAGGCCATGACATGGCACATATTGAGCGCGTAGTTGGATTAGCAAAAAAAATCTTACCTTATGAACCAAAAGCTAATGCTTTTATCGTAATTTTAAGTGCCTATTTACATGATGTCATTGATGAAAAAGTTGTTAATGACGTCAATCAAGCGACAGATGAATTATATAGCTATCTAAATTCACTTAATATTTTAAGTGATGATATAAAAATGGTATTTGATATCATTGAAAATATGTCTTACCGAAAAAATCTAACTGGCAAAAAAACATTATCATTAGAAGGGCAAATTGTACAAGATGCTGATCGATTAGATGCTATTGGCGCAATAGGCATAGGACGAACATTTTATTATGGAGGTAATAAACATAATATTATGTACGATCCGACTATTTTACCAAGAACGGTTATCAGTGAAGAAAATTATAAACTACCCAATACTGTGATAAATCATTTTTATGAAAAATTGTTTCTACTTAAAGATATGATGAACACAGAAAAGGCCAAAAAACTGGCTATATCGAGACATAATTTGTTAGTTGAATTTGTTAAACAATTTGAAAACGAGTGGCAAGGTAAAGATTAATCTTACTATGGTCAATTGATTGGTAGCAATGGCTTTAACGTTATAATTGATTACCCTTTTTAAATGGTATGTCTGGGAGTGATGATGACCTTGTTTATTAATAAAAATAAGGTTTTTTATCGTTTGATTTAGCGATCTCCGATAAGGAGAACGCTACTTTGTATCAAAAAGGAATAGGGGCGTCAACTAACCATAGCACAGTTGGTAATGTTATCAAACTTAACAAGGTACTCATTAACGTTGCACTTGAAACCAGTTCAGGATTGGTATCAAATTGGACTGACATTAGAGTAGTATTAGCAGCGCTTGGCATTGCAGCTAATACAATTAATACTTGTTTATAAACAGGTAAAATTGGCATAAAGTAGACCAAACAAGTAGCCACCAATGGTGAAATTATCATGCGGGTTAATAATGAAAATGAAAGTTTAGGGTAATCAAGCTGTGTGATCTTTATTTTAGCCAGTTGCATTCCTAAAATAATCATAATAACTACAATAGATGAATCCCCAATCATGCCAATGGATGTCATAATTGATTTAGATAAAGGGACGTGGCATAACTGAAAAATAATACCTAAAAATGCACCATAAGCAACAGGCATACGGATTACTTTCTTAATAACATCTTTTTGGCTGACAATGTCACTATGAGAACTCCCTTTTACCGCATAATAAATACCAACCGTACTCATCACAAATTGTTGTAATACCATCATAATTACACCAAGGTCAAACCCTATGCTGCCAAAAAATACTAATAGTACAGGGGTTCCGTAATTACCGTTATTCATAAAACAAGAGCTTAAAATCATGGCACAACGTTCTTTAGTCGAATATTTCATGATTATTGACCAAATTGAGATGATGCATACTAATGATAAGCAAAGTCCTAAAATATAAAAAATGTAATATAGGTAATCAATGGTTAGTGTATGGATATAAAAAGTTTTAAATGCTAAAAAAGGCGAAAGCACATACAGTGACATTTTTGATAAATTAGCTACATCAAATTTTAATATTTTCTGGGAAATAAACCCGACGATAAAAATACAAAAAATAGGAAACAAAATAATAAAAAATTGCATAAACCATATCCTGGATTTGAATAATTAATTTAATAATTCAATAGCATTAACAATTGATTCTCGTAATTGATAACAGGTATTATCATCAAGTGCATTATTATTTTTATCTGTTAAGATAAATAAATCCTCAATGTGTTCGCCGATAGTTGCAATTTTAGCACTACTCAATGATAAATCTAAATTGGCAAATACTTCACCGACACATGCAAGTAATCCTGGTCTATCTAATGCAATGAGTTCCATGTACGTTTGCTTTTCATTGAAAGCAGATAAAAAATTAACTTGTGTTGGTACTGAAAATGATCGTAATCTTTGTTTGGGTGGTTTAACTGTCACACCTTTGTAAACCGGTTGTTGAAGGGCTTTAGTTAGCGCTTGTATAATGTTTGGATGCCTATCCTTTTGTAATGTTTGCCCATTCGGCTCTAATACAATAAAAGTATCAAGTGCAAATCCTTTTTTATTTGTAATAATTAGGGCATCATGGATGCTTAAGTTATGATTGTTAAGAGTATTACACACTGTGGCAAACAGATAAGGTCTATCAGGCGAATAAATAATTATTTCAGTACCACCATGATAAGGATTTGGATTAATCAATACCAGTATTTGGTTTAAATCATGCGTTAATAAATTTTGTACATGCCAGACAATTTGTTCTGTGGTATACCGCAGAAAGTAGTCAATGCGATAATCTAACCAAAGATTTTTTATTTTCTGTTCATCATAATTTTGCTTAAGTAAGATAGTCAATGCTTCCTGTTTATGTTGACGAGCAATGCTGCGTTGCTCTGGTATTTGATGAATACCAGAATCAAACGATCGTTTTGCTGTTTCATACAGTTGGCGCATTAAGCTTTGCTTCCAACTATTCCAAAGGGTCTCATTTGTTGCGCAGACATCAGCAACAGTCAAACACAGTAAATATTGTAAACGTTGCTCACTTTTTACAATTTGAATAAATTCGCGGATAACTGCCGGATCTTGCAGATCGCGGCTTTGGGCCGTTACTGACATAAGTAAGTGATAACGTACTAACCAAATGATTAAATCTGTATCTCTAGACTCTAATTCATGTAATTTGCAGAATTTTTCTACTAATTTAGCACCTATTTCAGAGTGGTCACCATGATGGCCTTTACCAATATCATGAAATAAACCAGTAATAACCAATAGTTCAGGTTTAGATAATTTAGCAAAAACTTTAGAACTATTAGGGTGTCTTTGTTTGCCCGATTCTGTTTTAAGGCTATCAAGCTCAAGCAGTAAGCGAATAGTGTGTTCATCAACGGTATAAACATGGAACAGATCAAACTGCATCATCCCCGCAATATGTTTCCAACCAGGTATATAGGCAGTAAGGATGCCATATTGATGCATTGGTAAGATTGCTTTTTTTATCGCATCTGGGTGTTTAATAATTTTCATAAACAGTGATCTTGCTTTTGCATCTTCACTGAGCAGTGTAGTTAATTGTCTTCGCGCTGAACGTAGTTGTCTAATCGTGTTTGAATAAAGTCCAATAATTTGTGGATTAAGCAATATCGTATAAAAAAGTTGCATAATCATAACTGGATCTTTTTTAAATAGATTGTCATCTTTTACATCAATGAGTTTTTCCCTAATCTGAAAATGTTCATCTATATCATATATTTTATTTTTTGGATTGAGCTCGAGTATCGTCTCATCAAAAAGCTGTAATAACATCTGATTGAGCTCAGTAATATTGCGGGCAACACAATAATAATCATGCATCATTTTTTCGACTGGAGTATTACCTTGACCTTGATAACCAAGCATATTAGCAATGCTTAACTGGCGATCAAACAGTAAGCGATTATCATAACGCGTTATGACACTATGTAGCGCAAATCGCATGCGCCATAAGAATTTTCGACATGTCCTAAAGTCTTCAATATCTTCAGGAGTCAAATAATCAAAGTGAGCTATTTTTTGTAAGAATTCTTCACCAAAATGACGAATCGCAATCCACTGTACGATTTGCATATCGCGAAGTCCACCCGGGCTATTTTTTAAATCAGGTTCGAGATTATAACTGGTACTATGATATTGCTTATGACGATCTTGTTGTTCTTTAACTTTAGCCCGGAAAAAAGTAGCTGAGGGCCAGATCTTATCACTAAAGATATGTTTACGCAGTTCATTTAATAATGATTGATTACCAGCGACTATTCTTGATTCAATCAAGTTTGTCATGATGGTAATATCATTTTTTGCTTCTTGTAGACAAGTCTTTAACGTTCTAACACTATGACCTATATCTAAATGAAGATCCCAAAGCAAACGAATTAAATCACTGATTTTTTGTTCAATCTCTTTAGCACATGGATAATCACTTAATATTAATATATCAATATCCGATAATGGATGAAGTTCAGTCCGTCCATATCCGCCAACGGCAATCAAAGCTATACGGTTTTGTTTAAAAACAGAGGAGACTTGTTCAGGTATTTGAAAATAACACCATAAACGTTGCAACAACTCATCAATAAAATGGCTGCGTAAATGCACTAAAATATCAATATCGACATTTTGTTTAAATTGTGTGACAGACCATTGTTGAAAGTCATTAAGTTGTTGTTTGAGGTAGTCAATATTTATCTGCTCATCGCTAAAATTAAGCGGCGAATTAGGGTAAAACGTATGCATTTGAGTCATAGTCATCATATCAAATTAGGATGATTCATTTGTCATATCGTCACCTGATTTTAAAGCACTGTCAAGTTACAGTTATTTGAATTGTTTATAAGTTTTAAAAATAATTCTTCCTATTTAATTGATAAAACGATATTAAGTAAATTGGTCAGTTAATGGATACTAGATTTGTATGTGATAATCAATTAATTTTAAATAATAAATATTAATAATCATGTTATAAATTATATAAACGATTATTAATATTTTTATACAACTTTTTGAATAAAAAGGAACTTTAAAGGTTCCTCTTGTAAAAAAGTTTGAGGTTAACTATACGTTTAAGTAAAAACTACAATTTAAAATCACTCAAATCATCTTCGTTAATCTCAGCGTCAATTTGCCCAACTAAATAAGAACTCATTTCAGCTTCTTGTGGCGCAACTTGAACATTGTCAGAAACAAGCCAATTGTTAATCCATGGGATTGGGTTGGATTTGACTTGGAATGGTAATTTTAATCCAACTGCTTGCATGCGGATATTTGTGATATATTCGACGTATTGGCATAAGATATCTTTGTTTAGACCAATCATTGAGCCGCTTTCAAATAAGTATCCAGCCCACTCTTTTTCTTGATTGGCCGCTTGCAAAAACAGCTCATAGCAATCTTGTTCACATTCTTTAGCAATTTCAGCCATTTCAGGATCATCTTCACCACTGCGCAAAGTGTTGATCATAAATTGTGTACCAGTTAAGTGCAGAGCTTCGTCACGAGCAATAAGTTTGATAATTTTAGCATTACCTTCCATTAGTTCACGTTCAGCGAAAGCAAAAGAACAAGCAAAACTGACATAAAAACGAATAGCTTCAAGTGCATTAACACTCATTAGGCAAAGATAAAGCTTTCTTTTAAGCTCACGCAGATCGATGGTTATGGTGCGGTTGTTAACCGTGTGTTTACCTTCACCTAATAAATTGTAGTAACTTGCATAACTAATAAGATCATCGTAATAACCTGCGATGTCGCCGGCGCGTTTTTGAATTTCTTTATTTGTGACAATATCGTCAAAAACAACGGAAGGATCATTAACAATGTTACGAATGATATGTGTATATGAACGAGAGTGAATGGTTTCTGAAAATGACCAAGTTTCTACCCATGTTTCTAGTTCAGGAATAGAAATCAGTGGGAGTAGTGCTACATTTGGACTACGACCTTGAATTGAATCAAGCAAGGTTTGGTATTTTAAATTACTGATAAATATGTGTTTTTCATGTTCTGGCAAGGCAGCGTAATCAATACGGTCTTGTGAGATATCCACTTCTTCTGGTCGCCAGAAAAAGGAAAGTTGTTTTTCGATTAATTTTTCGAACATTTCATATTTTTGTTGATCATAACGTGCAACATTTACCGGTTGGCCAAGAAACATTGGCTCTTTAAGTTGATCATTATGTACATGCGAAAAGGTACTGTAATTCATACTCATAAAATAACTCCTAATTGAGTTTGGTTGCTTTTACCGCCACCTTTCGTCATTAGAAAAGAGGGGGGGAATCATTAGGGGGTTATCAATTCCCCTAAATACGATACTATGTATCAATGTTTCTATAATCTAAATTAATTAAATTTTACAAGCTCCACCTTCACAGCCATCGTCACTTCCAGTTAATGCGATATCACCTTGAATATCTTCAGCACCATCACGAGTATTATGATAATAAAGTGTTTTTACGCCAAATTTATAAGCTGTCAGTAAATCAGCTAATAATTGTTTCATTGGTACTTTATCATTTGGGAATTTAGTTGGATCATAATTAGTATTGGCTGAAATGGATTGATCTATAAATTTCTGCATAATTCCAACTAAATGCAAATAACCCGTATTATTTGGAATTTGCCATAACAATTCATAAGCATTTTTTAGATTTTCATAATCCGGTACGACTTGTCTTAAAATACCATCTTTTGATGCTTTAACACTAATATAACCGCGAGGAGGTTCAATACCATTAGTTGCATTAGAAATTTGTGATGAAGTTTCTGATGGCATTAATGCTGATAAAGTCGAGTTACGTAAACCATAAGTTTTTATTGATTCACGTAATGATTCCCAATCATAATGTAATGGTTCATTACTAATGGTGTCTAAATCTTTTTTATACGTATCAATCGGTAAAATACCTTGTGAGTAAGTTGTTTCATTAAATAGTGAGCAAGCACCTTTTTCTTTCGCTAAACTGTTAGAAGCTTTTAACAAATAATATTGCATAGCTTCAAAAGTGCGGTGTGTTAAATTATTGGCGCTGCCGTCAGAATATTTAACGCCATGTTTAGCTAAATAGTAGGCATAGTTGATCACGCCAACGCCTAGTGTTCGACGATTGATCGATGAGTTACGGGCAGCCGGTACGGGGTAATCTTGATAGTCAAGCAGTGAGTCAAGGGCACGTACGGTTAAATCCGCTAATTCTTCAAAATCATCAAGAGAATCAATTTTTCCTAAGTTGAAAGCAGACAGGGTACAAAGTGCAATTTCCCCTTTTTCATCATTAACATTATTAAGAGGTTTAGTTGGTAACGCAATTTCCATACATAAATTGGATTGATGGACAGGCGCTAATTGTGCATCAAATGGACTATGAGTATTACAATGATCAACATTTTGTATATAGATTCGACCCGTTGAAGCACGTTCTTGCATTAACAATGAAAAGAGTTCAATTGCTTTTACTACACGTTTGCGGATAGTTACGTCTTGTTCATATTGATGATAAAGTGTTTCAAATTTATTTTGATCAGCAAAAAATGCATCATAAAGTCCAGGTACATCTGATGGACTAAATAGTGTTATATTTTCGTTTTTAATCAGCCGTTGATACATCAACTTATTAATTTGAACGCCATAATCCAAATGACGAACTCGGTTTTCTTCTACACCACGGTTATTTCGTAAAACAAGTAGGCTTTCAACTTCTAAATGCCAGATTGGGTAAAATACGGTAGCTGCACCACCACGTACACCGCCTTGTGAACATGATTTAACCGCCGTTTGAAAATATTTATAAAATGGAATACATCCAGTATGAAAAGCTTCTCCACCTCGAATTGAACTCCCTAAAGCACGAATACGTCCCGCATTGACACCAATACCTGCGCGTTGTGATACATATTTGACAATTGCACTCGCCGTTGCATTAATTGAATCTAGGCTATCATCACATTCAATAAGGACACATGAGCTAAATTGACGTGTTGGGGTTCTAACGCCTGCCATAATGGGTGTTGGCAATGAAATTTTAAATGTTGACACAGCATCGTAAAAACGTTTGATATAATCAAGTCGAGTCTCTTTTGGGTAATTAGCAAAAAGACAAGCAGCAACTAAAATATATAAAAATTGTGCACTTTCATAAATTTCACCTGATACACGGTTTTGTACTAAATATTTACCTTCTAGCTGTTTTACTGCTGCGTAGGAAAAAGACATATCTCGCCAGTGATCAATCATCTTATCCATTTGTTCAAACTCTTCTTGAGTATAATCTTCAAGTAAATGTTTGTCATAACGTTTACTCTCTACTAATTTTTTAACGTGTTCAAAAAGAGGCGGTGGGGTAAATTGATTAAAAGCTTTTTTACGTAAATGAAAAATGGCTAAACGAGCAGCTAAATATTGATAATCAGGTGTTTCTTGTGAAATCAGATCGGCTGCGGCTCGAATAATTGTTTCATGAATATCAGATGTACGAATGCCATCATAAAATTGGATATGTGAGCGTAACTCAACTTGGGAAACTGAAACATTCTCTAATCCCTCTGCTGCCCAAGTAATTACTTTATGGATCTTATCAAGATTAATCGGTTCTTTTTTACCATCTCGTTTAGTAACGAGCATTAATTTATTCATTTTTCATCCAATGTCCTGTTGTTTTGTGAAAGATATAATAATTGATATTTGTCAAAATATACAATATATAGTGCCTATTAATAAATTAATTACTATATATAGTATATTTATTAATTTATAATATTGATTTTAAGAACTAAAACTGGTTAATAAAGTTTTAAATAGTTGATAATGTTAAATTATATAATGATAATAATGTGAGATGACGACTAAAATAAACACAAAAAAATGAGTAGTTAAGAATTTACTAATGAATCGTTTTTTGAAGTTATTATTTAAGAGTTAACATTCAAGAAAAATAAGCTCTATTTACAAATAGAGCTTAAAAAGTTATTAATGCTTTATTTAGGTATTGAGGCGCATACACCATTTTTATTTTCTTTTTCGTTAGAACGACAGTGATATACGCCTGAATCTATATGTAAGTCACAAACTTGCCCTTCACCGTCATCTCCTGCTGTTGGTTCCCATACATAAAAGCGTTTGTAACTGCCATTTTTATGAGGTGCAAAAGAACCTGGATAAGATTGTTGATTTGCATCACCCCATTCACTGATTAATCTGCCTATTTCACGTGAAAGTTGAGCTTCACCTTTTGATCCTAAAACAGCATTACTTATTTCCTCAGCATTACTCAATTCATAATGACCTTTTTTAGCTGCACATTCAGCAACAACATCAGCGACTTCACCTGTTACTGCTTTATATACGTCTCCATCAATTTTTTGTTTCCAAGCATCGAACCACATAGTTAAAGTGAATGTATATTGAATTTTTTTATTGTTTTTTTTATTTACTCCTTCAATAATAACTTTATACCCTTTGCCTGAACCGATAACATACTCCCAAGCTTTTTCTGTATCTTGAGCATCTGGTCCATTAAATAATACCGTAACTACATTCGCATCACTGTCATCAATACTAACAAGTTCGCTACCTTGCTTTACATGCCAATTATAATTATTGACGATACCATCTTTAGATAAAAGTAGATCAAATTTAGCCCCGTAAAAACCGGTAGTTGGAAAGTTTTTTGTTGGATCAATATTCGATTGAATTAAAAATCCATTGTCGGCATCCCACTGATTTTTTTCACTACCAATAACACTATTAGGTTTTAATTCAGGTCTGGCAAAGCAAATGCCAACATCATCAACAACTGTATATGTTACTGATGGTTGAGTTTTGATAATGTTATTAGGATAGGTATTATCATTAGGATCACCATATTGAGAAAATAGGACTAAATTAGCAGATAGTTTCACTTTAAAAGGTGCATATTTTTCTTCAGCAGCCAATGAACAAAATGTATCATTATCTTTTGGTGTAAATTCAATATCATTATTGTTAGCATCTGTATAGTACCATACCATACTAATATCATCGTCAGCCACTAAATAATCTAATTTATCACCATCCCTATCAAAAAATTCATTTTCATCAGGTTGTCTAATCATTATTGAAGGTGACAATTGATTAGCAAATGGATAGGCAGTTGGAATCGGCATTTTAGCTATTTCTTTCTGACCATAATAAGTGTGATTAGAAATCATCAAACCAAATAACTGCAAATTATCAATATTCGTCTCTAATTCTTGTGATAAAGATGGACGCGCTCCTTGGATTGTTTGTGCTGTCTGGGCTGTAAAATATCCATAACTGCTGGTAGAAAATTGCAATAAAAGGAAAGTATAAGTAATTTTTTTTATATGACGGCTAATGGTTATTAATTTCACTATTTTTTATCTTTCATTAAATGTTCATTGGATAAAAGAAAGTTTATTTACGTAAACTTATCTATATTTACAAAAGAGTATAGCTTAATTAATTAAGTTTAATTGGAACGAAAAACAGTTAAATAATAGTTAATTCATGTGATTAACGGATGTAAGGTTTTAGCTATAGGATTAAAAGCTTTTTAAAACTGATAATGAAGTTAACTATTATTAATTGTTATATTGATAATTATTAGTTAGATATGAGTAAAATAAAGAGTTAAAAAAGAACAAACAGTTAAATGATAATCTATGAATAGATAGTCATTGTAATACACAGAAATTTTTCTAATGTTTATATATCGATTTAACAACATTATTTTTATCTTTACTATCCTCATATCGGTAATGACACTTTTCATTCAATAAATATCACTAGATGTATTATTGAGTTCATTAGAAAAACAAAAATATTAAAATCAAAAAAGATGATTAAAATGAATAGAATTCTTATATCACTCATTTTTTAGCCTTAATAGGAAATCAACCGTTATTAAAGGTTATATTATTGCTTTTTGAAAGGAATAAATAATACGAAAGGTATTGAAGAAAAGAACAATCATTTAAATGACAATGACCATCTGTTTATAGATGGTCATATATTTAAAGAAAATTGACTGGCGTTTAGATATTATGGCTTAAAGGAAGCACAGATAGCATTTTTATGTTCCCTTTCTCTATCACGGCAATGATATTTTCCAGAGTCAAGATGTATGTCACAATACTTCCCATCTTGATAATCATCACCTTCAAAACTTTGGTCAAATACATAAAAACGTTTGTCGGCACCAGCACTTGTAGGACCAAAAGAGCCAGGATAATTTCTCGCATCAATATCACCCCATTCACTTAGCAATTTTCCAATTTCACGTGAAAATTGACCTTTTCCTTTAGAATCTAAATCTGCGTTACTTATTTCCTCAGCATGAGCTACACGATAATGCCCCCCTTTACTTTCACATCCCTCAATTACTTTATTAAGCTCAGCTGTTGTTGACATAGTACCTATTGGTGTCCAATACTCATACCATTGAGTAATTGTAAATGCATATTGAATTATTTTATCTGTATCTTTCCTTTTTCCTTCAATGATAACTGGGTACCCTTTGCTAGAGCCCATAATAAGATCCCAAGCTTTTTTTGAATCTCGTGCACTTTCTCCGTTAAATACCACTATAGGTGGTTTATTAGCCTTTTTCGCATCTCTTTCAACATTAACAAGTTCACTACCTTGTTTTACATACCAATCATACCCATCATAAATACCTTTTTGGGATAGAATTAGCTCAAATCTAGCGCCATAAAAACCAGTAGTTGGAAAGTTTTTTGTTGGTTCTTCAATTGATTGAGTGAAGAAACCATTTTTTTTATCAAAATGATTACTACCACCATCAACAACATCACCCGGACGTAATTCCGGTTTTGCATAACAAACACCGACATCCTCTACAATAGTAAAAGTTGCCGACGGTTGATTCTCAATGACGTCATTCGGATAAGTAGTAAAATCAGGATCACCGAATTTGGAAAATAGGACTAAATCAGCCGATAATTTCACTTTAAAAGGTGCATATTTTTTGTCTTCAGCCAGTGAACAAAAAGTATCAGTGCTTTTTGGTTTAAATTCAACTAGTTGGTTTTTAGCGTTTGTGAAATACCATACAATATCAATAGCTGGCTCAGCGGCTATAAAATCTAATTCATCACCCTCCCTATCAAAGTATTCGGTACTATCTGGTTGTTTAACTATCGCTGTAATTTGATTATAAAATGGAGAGTTGGGTCGAACTGGCGCGTTAGCGATTTCTTCTTCACCATAATAATTCTTATTATTAATACGCAAACCAAATAACGGTTTCAATTCACCTGTATTTATTAAACTACTTTCTAACTCATCTGATAATCTTGGTTTTGTTCCTTGAATTGTTTTAGCTGTTTCGATAGTCAAGTTAGCATAACTTAACTGAAAAAAAGGTAATAGCAGCAAAGCATACCGAGTTTTTTTTAAGGATCTGATCATTGTATTCACTTTCATGTTTAAAATTGTTAATTGTTACTTTTATTATGTAATTATTTGTTTTATATATATTGCATATTGTTTTTTCAATTAATCATTCAATATATCGAATGATTAATGAGCTGATTATAATAAAAATAATATAGCTAGTCGATCAATTATATTCAAAATCGCTGTTTTTTTTAATTTTTATCAAAAAACATTCTTTAAATTTTAAAAATCAATTATATAGCTAATAATAATTTAAAAAATGGGCATCATATATACAATTCGCAGATCCTATCTCATAAATATTTTTTAATAAACAATATTTTTGTCAATTTTTGTTTATTTAAAATATTATAATTTATTGTATATACGATAATAATATCTCTTAATGTAAATGATACGTATTATTAAATATATTGAGTGGTATACAATTTTAAATATGGACTAGTAAAATTAACGTATCTTAGGCCATGAATTAATGATCTTTGTAACCTTTTTCTAAATTGATTGTGATAATATCGGAACATAACAATAGTTTTTGGCAATTAATATTTACGAAGAAATTATCAATATATTAAGTTAAGCGTCACTAAGCTTTGTGTAACTTTTGAGAATTGTCCATCCACTAAAAGAAATACATGTTTAATTTCGTTAAATAGAAAGTAATCACTTTGTCATGAGATGACCATTTTTCAAATATTTTAATCTTTTGAGGATTTATAACGTTGAATTGGGCTGGATTGATTTTGCGATTCTAACCAAGCAAGTTTGTCACTATAATTTTTTTCGGCTCCCCGCGTGGTTGGATAATAATATTTGCTATCGGCTAGTTCAGGTGGAAAATAATTTTCTCCTGCTGCAAACGCATTAGGTTCATCATGAGCATAACGATACTGAGCTCCGTAGCCTAATTTTTTCATTAAATTTGTTGGTGCATTACGTAAATGTTCTGGAACATCATAATCAGGCTTCGATTGTGCATCGAGCATAGCTTGTTTAAAAGCTAAATACACGGCATTACTTTTTGGTGCGCAAGCAAGATAGACAATTGCTTGGGCGATAGCACGTTCACCTTCAGCCGGACCAACACGTGTAAAGCAATCCCATGCAGCGAGTGCAACTTGCATTGCCCTTGGATCGGCATTACCTACGTCTTCTGACGCTATGGCTAATAATCGACGGGCAACATAAAGTGGATCACCACCTGCTGAAATGATTCTCGCATACCAGTAAAGTGCCGCATCAGGAGCTGAACCTCGAATAGATTTGTGAACAGCAGAAATTAAATCATAATAACGATCACCTTGATTATCAAATCGAGCACTACGTTCGCCTATCACTTCTTTAAGTAATGTAGGTGTAAGCGGTTGTCCGTCAGACATATCTACTAAAAGTTCAAGGGTATTTAGGGCGCGTCGAGCATCTCCACCCACAAATTCAGCAATCTGTTTTTTGGTTTCATCGGGTAGCTCAATGTTATACTTACCATATCCGCGCTGTGGATCGTCCATTGCTTGTTGTAAAATTAACTCAATGTCATTTGTGGTTAATGATTTGAGCAGATACACACGAGCACGCGATAATAATGCAGAATTTAATTCAAATGAAGGATTTTCAGTGGTAGCACCTATAAATGTTACCGTACCATTTTCAACATAGGGTAAAAATGCATCTTGTTGACTTTTGTTAAAACGGTGAACTTCATCAACAAATAAAATAGTACGAATCCCCGCTTGCTGATTGATTTTTGCTCTTTCAATAGCTTCGCGAATATCTTTGATCCCTGACGTTACTGCTGAAACTCTTTCGACTTTTGCGTTAGCATGATGGGCAATGATTTCAGCGAGAGTCGTTTTACCTGTACCAGGCGGTCCCCATAAAATCATCGAATGTAAATTACCCGCTGCAATTGCTTTGGGTAGTGGTTTGTTTGCACCTAAAAGCTGTGTTTGACCAATATATTCTGATAACGTACGAGGACGCATTCTTGCCGCTAAAGGCTTAAATTCTTCTGTCGTAAATTCAAAAGACATACTAGGCATAACACATTGAGTCCAATTTTAGATAATTATAGGTATTATATACTTGTTAGATGAAATTAGTGAAAAAGAAAAGAAAATATCTTTTCCCTCTAACTAAAAAACAGTAATATTTTAAGCAAATTCAATTATCAAAGTTGATTTGAATATTGCCAAATAAAGTACATAAGGATGAGTTATGAAAAAGTTTTTATTGTTAATGGGATTGTTGACTAGCGTATCAGTATGGGCTGGCGATAAAGAGTTATTACAACAACGTCTTAATAAAATTGATGGATTTTATGCACATTTTTCTCAAGAAGTGAAAACAGCTGATAATCAATTGGTACAAGAGGGGAGAGGAGAACTTTGGGTTACCAGACCTTATTATTTTAATTGGACAATGAATGAACCTGATGAAACTTCAATTATCTCTGATGGAACAGATATGTGGGTTTATACGCCGGCGGTTGATCAAGTAAGTGTCATGGATTTAAAAAAAGCAGTGGATAATCGATTGATGCTACTGATAACTGATAGTCACAATGCCATTTGGAATGTTTATAATGTGACTCGTAAACAAGATTCATTTACATTAAAACCAACAGATGGATCCAATCAGGATTTTGTTATTTCGGTATTACCAACTGGCATGATTTCTAACTTTTCCATTATTGAAGAAGATGGACAACGTAGCTACTATGAATTATCTAACCAAAAACTTGGCAAAGTTGACTTAGGCAAATTTAAATTTACACCACCAGCAGGTATAGCGATTGATGATCAACGTTAGTTCTATATAGAGATAATTAGAGTGTGTAGATATTTACTATCCATATTTCTAGTTAGTTTTTTTATGTTTGACCGTTATTAATAAAGTTAGTCATTAATATCATAAATGTTATAGATCTTTAATAATCATATCAGATAAAAGATTATTATTATGTAAAATGTTAGTGAATGTCTTTTATCTGAAATCAGTTATGCCTATTCAATTTTTCAATAGAATCTTTATGTATCTCTGTGAAAAATATTGTCAATTTTCAAAATGCTATCAGCTTGTTTAGCATCAATATTTAATAATTTAGGTTTAAAAAATAGCATTGATTTGTGGTCGCCAAAACGGCCGATAAAATAACTTTCTTCATTATTTTATCGGAACATTTTTGAAGTATCTTAATGTCGTATTGGTTTGACCAATTTCGATTATCAAATATAAAAAAAGGTTTTTTGGTATTTATTTGTAATGTTTAAATTAACCAGAGTACCTGATCCCATTATTCGCTTGCCATATAAAATATACGGTCAGTTGATAAAACCTATAAGTTAACAAGGCATAAATAAGTACAATAATTATTCAAATTCATTTTCATTAATACTAACAACTGGATTATCTGAAAACAGATAGTGATCGCGTTTAGTTTCAAAATCTTCACTCGCTGCATCAAATAACATTTTTTTCGTATTTTCTAAATGTTGCCACATCGCTAATTTGGCTGCTTTAGGATCGCGATTGATTAATGCTTCAAGAATTTTATCATGTTCTTCCCACCAGCTTTCGATATCTTGTTGCTGTACATGTTCATGGAGTTTTTTCCATAAAGGATTTAGGGTTCGCTGTCGCCATGTTTCTTCAACAATGGTTATTAAAGCCGTATTACGCGTAATCATGGCAATTTGTGTGTGAAATTTTAGATCCCAATCAGAGTCCCGATAGTGATCTTCTTTTTTTGCATTATGCTGAATTTCTAATAGGTTAACAATATCATCTTTTGTGATCTGAGTTGCAGCAAACTCAGCAATATTACTTTCGATTAATTGACGAGCTTGTAATAACTCAAATGGCCCTGTTGTAGCAAAATTGAGTCCGTGTGAGTCAGCGATCATATTTATGGTCTGCTGTTTATTGGCAATAACATGTATACCAGACCCTTTTCTAGCATCAACAAAACCTTCAACTTCTAACATTATAATCGCTTCTCTTACTACCGAACGACTGACTTTTAATTCTTCACAAATGAGTCTTTCTGACGGTAATTTGCTGCCTACAGGATAAACGCCATTGATAATACGGTTTTTTAATTCTGTAGCGATAACTTGATAAAGACGCTGATGTTCATTCTGTTCTTGGGTCATAATAATTTTTGAGTAGTTCCATAATTCAAGTTTGGTACTTAAAATAACATCTAATTGCTTAGAGTTAAACAAGCTTGAATTAAAATTTTGTAATCTTGTCAGATAATTTTTCAATAAGACGGACAAATGAACAACCGGATTTTTATTGTGGTTATTTGCTATGTTCTGTGATGTATGTCAACTTTTTAAGTTGACTGACATGTTAATATGCGCCAAAATTCATAATGTGTATGGAGCATAAAATGTACAAAACAATAAAAAATCTTCGCTGGTATATGATAGCGTTAGTGACTATTGGCACAATTCTTGGTTATTTAACTCGAAATTCAATTGCAGTTGCTGCCCCAGTACTTAATGAAGTCATGGGTCTGACAACTCAACAATATTCATATGTTGTTGCAGCTTATTCAGCCTGTTATACCGTAATGCAACCTGTAGCGGGGTATGTTCTTGACTTACTTGGCACACGCGTAGGTTATGCGGTATTTGCTTTATTATGGTCAGTTTTCTGTATCAGTACCGCATTTTCTGGCAGTTGGGTGGGGCTTGCGTTTACGCGTGGTGCTGTTGGAGCTGCCGAAGCGGCTATGATACCTGCTGGTTTAAAAGCAACAAGTGAATGGTTTCCAGCAAAAGAAAGATCAATCGCTGTTGGTTGGTTTAATTTAGGATCATCCGTTGGAGCAATGATCGCACCGCCATTAGTTGCCGGAGCAATATGGTTACACAGTTGGCAATTAGCGTTTGTTATTTGTGGTTTACTTAGCTTTATTTGGGGGTTATTTTGGTTTGCTCTTTATCGTCATCCAACTAATCAAAAACGATTATCAGAAGAAGAAAGAAAATACATTTTATCAGGGCAAGAAGTTAGTCACCAAACATCAAACACTACCAAATTACCTGCGTATAAAATCGTAAGTACTCGTCGCTTTTGGGGCATTGCCATCCCAAGGTTTTTAGCCGAACCTGCATGGGGAACCTTTAACGCATGGATCCCATTATTTATGTCTACGGTTTATGGTTTTGACTTAAAACAGATTGCGATTTTTGCTTGGATGCCAATGTTGTTTGCTGATTTTGGTTGTATACTCGGTGGCTATATGGCGCCATTTTTCCAAAAAAATTTCAACGTCAGTTTGATTAACTCGCGCAAATTAGTTGTTACTGTTGGTGGCGTATTAATGATTGCACCTGGGTTAATTGGGCTGTTTGCAAATCCTTATGTTGCTATCTTCTTATTTTGTATTGGTGGATTCGCTCACCAAGCATTATCTGGTGCATTAATTACATTATCATCCGATGTATTTGGTCGAAATGAAGTTGCAACTGCTAATGGTTTTACAGGTATGGCAGCATGGCTTGCTAGTACTATCTTTGCTTTAATTGTGGGCGCGCTTGCGGAATCTGTTGGTTTTAGCCCATTATTTGTAATTTTAAGTTGTCTTGACCTTTTAGCTGCGTTAGCGGTATGGACAATTTTAAAAGCACCATCAACAACTGAGCAACAATAAATTAATCGAGTTGCGCATGTTATTGGCATGTGCAATTAAATAGATAAACACGGTTTATGGAGAATAATATGCGTTTTTTAACTGAAGACTTTTTACTTGATACTGAATTTTCTCGTCAACTTTATCACAATTATGCGGCACAACAGCCGATTTTTGATTATCACTGCCACTTACCACCAGAACAAATTGCACAAGATTATCAATTTAAAAATTTGTACGACATCTGGTTAAAAGGCGATCACTACAAATGGCGAGCCATGCGTACTAATGGTGTGCCGGAGAAGTTTTGTACTGGCAGCGAGGTAAATGATTTTGAAAAATTCAAAGCTTGGGCCGAAACGGTGCCTCATACAATCGGTAATCCACTTTATCATTGGACGCATTTAGAATTACGTAGACCATTTGGTATCGATGATATTTTACTATCACCAGCCACCGCTGAAACCATTTGGAACAAATGTAATGCAATGCTTGAAACTAAAGAATTTACTGCACGTAGCATTATGAAAAAAATGAATGTAAAAATGGTCGGCACAACTGATGATCCAATTGATGATTTAGTTCACCATAAAACTATTGCTCAAGATAGTTCATTTGATATTAAAGTTTTACCAAGTTGGCGACCAGATAAAGCGTTTAATATCGATTCTGAATTTTTTGTAGCCTATATCGAAAAATTATCAACTGTTTCGGATATTAATATCTCAAGTTTCCATCAACTTTGTCAGGCGTTAGCAAAACGTATGGATCATTTTGCTGCACATGGTTGTAAAGTTTCTGATCACGCCTTAGATACGGTCGTTTATGAAGAAGCGACAGAAAAAGAATTAGATGCAATTTTAACTAAACGACTAACTGGAGCAAATCTAACTTCGAAAGAAGTCGCTCAATTCAAGACTGCGGTTATCATTTATTTAGGCAGCGAATACAACAAACGTGGATGGGTTCAGCAATATCATATTGGCGCTTTACGTAATAACAATTCAAGAATGTTTAATCTAATGGGGCCTGATGTTGGTTTTGATTCTATTAATGACTCACCTATTGCTCAACCATTATCCCGACTATTAGATGCACAAGCTAAACAAAATGCTCTACCTAAAACAATTCTCTATTGCTTAAATCCATCTGATAATGAGATTTTGGGTACGATGATAGGTAATTTCCAAGGGGAAGGAATACAAGGCAAAATGCAATTTGGTTCAGGTTGGTGGTTTAACGATCAAAAAGACGGCATGATTCGCCAAATGACCCAACTGGCTCAGCTTGGTTTATTAAGTCGTTTTGTTGGAATGTTAACCGATAGCCGCAGTTTCCTTTCTTATACTCGTCATGAATATTTTAGACGCATTTTATGTCGTATGATTGGTCGCTGGGTAGAAGATGGTGAAGCACCTCGTGATATCGAGTTACTAGGTCAAATGGTCAAAAATATTAGTTTTGATAATGCGAAAAACTATTTTGGTATCGAATTAAATTAATATATTAGAGTAATAGTAATGAAAACATTGAACAGAATTGATTTTCCTGGCGCTAAATATACTACCCGTGTTGTACAATTTGGCGAAGGTAATTTTTTACGTGCATTTTTAGATTGGCAATTGGATATCTTAAATGAAAAAACCGATCTTGATGCGGGTGTAGCAATTATTCGCCCACTTAATACAGACTTTCCACCATCATTAAATACTCAAGATGGTTTATATACCACATTAATTCGTGGATTAAATGAACGCAATGAAACAGTAAAAGAATTTAGGATGATTCGTTCCGTTAATAGTGAGATAAATGTCTATACACAGTATGACCAGTACCTTGCATTAGCCAAAGATCCTAATATTCAATTTATTTTTTCTAACACCACTGAAGCCGGTATCAGCTATGTTGAAAGCGATAAACTTACAGACCAACCTGCTACAAGCTATCCAGCTAAATTAACGGCTTTCTTATATGAAAGATTTAACCATTTTTCTGGAAGCAAAGAGAGTGGTTTAATCATTATTCCATGTGAGTTAATTGATTATAATGGCGATGCACTAAAAAAATTGGTCTTAAAATATGCTAACCAGTGGAATTTGTCAGACAAATTTATTGCTTGGTTAGAAAACGATAATGTATTTTGCTCAACATTGGTTGATAGGATTGTCCCAGGTTATCCTAAAGCTCAAATTTCTGAATTAGAATCGGAATTAGGTTATAAAGATAACTTTATTGATTCTGCAGAATATTTCTACCTTTTTGTTATCCAAGGCCCACAATGGCTAGCGCAAAAATTGAATTTGGATAAATGCAACATTAATATCAAAATTGTCGATGATATTAAACCCTATAAAGAGCGTAAAGTTGCAATTTTAAATGGTGCGCATACAGCATTGGTTCCAGTCGCTTATCTAGCTGGAATTGATACGGTAGGCGAATCAATGAATGATTCGCAAATTTTAGAATATATCAAAGAGACAATTTTTGATGAAATTATTCCAGTTTTAGATTTGCCACATCAAGAATTAGTTGATTTTGCGCAGTCAGTTATCAATCGTTTTAAAAATCCATTTATTGAGCACCAATTAATGTCAATTGCTCTAAATAGTATGACCAAATTTAAAACACGTATACTTCCACAATTGCTCGCTTATCAAAAAGCAAAAAGTGTGTTACCTAAGCATTTAGTCTTCTCTTTTGCTGCTTTAATTGCTTTCTATCGAGGTGTAAGAAATAACCAAAATTATCCATTACAAGACGATGCAATTTGGTTAGAGCGCTTTAGTACTGGCTGGGCCAATGTCAGTAGTGGTAATGAAACACTCGCACAATTAGTGGAAACAGTACTTAGTGATAGTACTCATTGGGATTGCGATTTGCTAAATATTCCGCAATTAGCACAAACATTAACACAATATTTAACTGTCATTACTCAAGAAGGTATGCGCAGTGCAATTGAAAAATGTGTTACTGGTAGCAAATAAAATGAGTGGAGCAATGGTAAAATTTATAAAAATTAACAATGAAGATAATGTCGCTGTGGCATTATCTGATATAGAAGCACATGAAGATAATATTATAATCGATGGAAACGCCATTGATTTACCACAAGCGATCAAACAAGGGCATAAATTTGCCCTTAAAGATATTGAGCCTAATGAAAATATTATTAAATATGGCTTACCAATAGGACATGCCACTTGTTTAATTAAAACAGGTGAGCATATTCATTCACACAATTTAAAAACCAATCTAAATGATATTAATAATTATAAGTATCAACCTAATTTATCCAAAAATCAGTCGCTGCATGAAATAGCTGATAAACCAGTAAACATTTACCGCCGAAAAAACGGTGAAGTTGGCATCCGTAATGAACTTTGGATTATACCAACGGTAACATGTATTAATGGTATTGCGCAGCAAATTGTTAAACAGTTTTGTGATGAACTCAATAATCAATTAGAAATTGATGGTATTACCGTACTTGAACATCCTTATGGTTGTTCGCAACTTGGACAAGATCATAAAAACACCAAAATAATATTACAAGATCTTGTTAAACACCCTAATGCGGGGGCTGTATTAGTTATTGGACTTGGATGTGAAAATAATCAAATCTCAGAATTTAAAGCCGATCTTGGTGATTATGATGAATCGCGTGTTAGATTCCTGATTGCTCAACAAGAAGCCGATGAAGTTGCTTGTGCATTGACGCTGCTAAGAGAACTTTATGCCATTATGAAGCAAGACAAACGCGAAGTAGGGCGGTTAAGCGAATTAAAATTTGGTTTAGAGTGTGGTGGATCAGATGGTTTTTCAGGAATAACGGCTAATCCGATGCTAGGGTTGTTTTCGGATTATGTCATTGCCCATGGAGGAACCAGTGTTCTTACCGAAGTACCTGAAATGTTCGGTGCAGAAAATATTTTGATGTCTCACTGCGTTGACGAGCCTACTTTCGATAAAACCGTGCTTATGATCAACGATTTTAAACAGTATTTCATCTCAAACAATCAGCCTATTTATGAAAATCCGTCTCCAGGTAACAAAGCTGGTGGAATAACAACCTTAGAAGAAAAATCCCTTGGTTGTACGCAAAAAGCTGGCGGAAGTGAAGTGATTGATGTCTTAAAATATGGTGAAAGACTCACAAAGCATGGGCTTAATTTACTCAGTGCGCCTGGTAATGATGCCGTGGCTACAGGGGCTTTATCAGCAGCAGGATGTCATATGGTGCTATTTACTACAGGTCGCGGAACTCCTTATGGTGGAATCGTACCAACGGTAAAAATTGCGACTAATACACAATTAGCGGACAAAAAAGTAAATTGGATTGACTTTAATGCTGGCAAACTCATTGAGGGTACCTCTATGCAACAGTTATTAATTGAATTTATTGACTATATCGTACTGGTTGCTAATGGTCAGCAAACACGCAATGAGATAAATAATTTCAGAAATCTAGCGATATTAAAAAGTGGTGTAACTCTTTAAAACTATCCACTCAAGGCTAAAATTAACCAGCCTACTTATCCAAATAACAATGCGAACTGTAATCTATAATGGGCGACAGTTCGCGTTAAAATGCAAAAGGAAGCAACAATGACAATGGTATCTGTTAAAGATTTTGGTGCAATAGGTAATGGCAAAACACTTAATACAGTTGCTTTTGCCAATGCAATACAACATATAGAACAACAAGGTGGTGGAACGCTTATCGTTCCAGTGGGAACTTATTTAACAGGCGCAATCAAGCTTTGCAGTAATTTAACTTTAGTTATTGAACAGAATGCGACTTTATTATTTTCAGATAATGAACAAGATTACCCAATCGTGCATTCACGTTGGGAGGGAGTAAAACAAGATGTCTATATGCCTTGTATTTACGGTCAACATCTTGAAAATGTCATTATCACCGGTGGCGGTAAAATTGATGGCAATGGTGCTAAATGGTGGCATACTTTCCGTCATAATCGTGATGCCCTAAAGTATCCAAGACCTTACTTAATCGGTTTTGATTTTTGCCAACGTATAACTATTGAAAAAGTCTTTTTAACCCAGTCACCAAGTTGGACAGTCCATCCAATGGAGTCAAATAATGTAGTGATTGATAATATATCGATTTTAAATCCTGCAGATTCACCTAATACCGATGGTATTAATCCTGAATCTTGCCGTAATGTCAGAATTTCAAATTGCTATATTGATGTGGGTGATGATTGCATCGCAATTAAAGCGGGTACTGAGGAAACAGCAGATAAAAGCCCTTGCGAAAATATTTTAATTACTAACTGTAACATGATTCATGGTCATGGTGCGGTAGTATTGGGTAGTGAAATGAGCGGTAGTATTCGTAATGTCACTATTACTAACTGTGTATTTCAAAAAACAGATCGAGGTGTGAGATTCAAAACACGTCGAGGTCGCGGTGGTACTATTTCAGATATTACTTTTAGTAATATTGTTATGGATGAAGTACTATCAGCCTTTGTAATGAATTATTACTATTACTGCGGACCAAAAGGTAACGATCCAATTGTTTGGAATAAAGATCCGCTGCCAATAAATGAAGCAACCCCAGCCTGCCATAATATTAGTTTTTCAAATATTATCGCCAAAAATGTGCGTGCCTATGCTGGTTTTTTATATGGCATTCCTGAATCGCCAATTGCCAATATTTCGTTTGATAATATTCGAGTATCAATGCAAATTAATGCCAAGGCAGGTGAAGTTGATATGTTTAAGGATGTTAAACCTGAGGCTGGTAAAGGATTTTTTATCGAAAATGCACAGAGTGTTTTATTTAATAACGTTATTATCGATAATGTTGTAAGTGAGCCGCTTTGTGTTAAAAATAGTAGTGATGTTTACGTTAATCAGTCATTTGTGAAGCAGGATGGCAAATTAATTAAATTGAAGGTTTGAGCACATTATAGATAATCTTCCAAATTCTATTTGAAAGATGGGTCATTTTTGGTAAATAACCGCTTTTGCAGCGGTTATTTTTTATAATTAAAAAACGTTAATCAATAATATTCCTTTGGAAAATAGATTGCGCATAATGCAATTAAATAATTATTACCATTTATCAATGGTAATAATTACATCCATTATCCATTATGGCAATTTAGCTATTTTATTCCATCCACTGATAAGCACATTAAAATCCATCCAATATTCATTACAAATTTATACCACATTGTCATTTGAATGATTGAAATTGACTTAATTGTTGATAAATCCTGCTACGCATGGGGATGCAACAAATCTTCTTTATTGAAATGGCAAATGGGAACCAATAGATAACAGTATGGCTAATTTTGCTGCTAATGATCACCAAACTACAGAGTCTGTAAGTGTTTTCATATTGCCTAATTGGTCAACAATAAACTTAGCAGAGCTTCAATAACAAGGTCGCTTATAATTCTTATTTACATTACTTTAGCAAAATAACTTTGAAGTTGATCACATTTATCTAATAAAGCCATTAAAGCTAAATTTTTAGCTATTCATACTCAAATGCGTACTTAACTCTTTATAGGATAAATTATGACTAGTGCATTTTATAAAAAACCAACTTATTGGTTTGCCTCGTTTTATAGCATTATGTATTACGCAGCGGGAAGTTTCGTTTTTTCCTTTTATGCTATATGGCTAAGTAAGGAGATAGGCTTAAGCGCAAAACAGACCGGCATTATTTATTCGTTTAACTACTTTATTTCGTTAATCATTATGATTATGTATGGTATTTATCAAGATAAATTAGTGCTAAAAAAACACCTTGTCTGGTTTCAAAGTATTATTATTACTTGCGCTGCTCCCGCATTAATTTATGTGTATGAACCCCTATTGCGCCATAATTTTTATCTTGGTGTAATTTTCGGTAGTTTCTTTTTAGGATTTGGTTGGATTGCAGGCATGGGACTAATTGATTCCTACTGCGAAAAAATCAGCCGAGCATTTGGTTTTGAGTTTGGCCAGTGTCGAACATGGGGATGTATTGCTTATGCTGTCGGTACCTTTATTGCGGGTATTTTGATTAGTATCAATCCTCACCTTAATTTTTGGGTAGCATCGGGTGTTGGTGTTTGTTTCATGATTCTTAACCTCAACTTCAAGCCTGATTTAAGTAAATCAACCGAAGCCGTGTTCCAGAAAAAGGATAAACTCAGTTTTAATGAGATCCTCTCCGTTTTTACCCTTAAAAAATTCTGGATATTTGTTATCTATGTGCTCGGAACTTACAGCCTTTATAATATTTATGATCAACAGTTATTCCCTGTTTATTTCACACAACAGTTTGAAGATGTCAATGATGGATATCGTTTGTATGGTGTTTTAAATTCATTCCAAGTCTTTTTAGAAGCCGCAGTTATGTTTTGTGTACCATTTGTGGTGAATCGTGTCGGTGCAAAAAATGCATTGATTTTTGCCGCATTTGTTTCGGCTTCTCGTATCTTCTTAACGGGTCATGTAAGCAGCATTGCAATTATCTCAGTAATTAAACTTATGCACTGCTTAGAAATTTCAACCATTTTGG
Source organism: uncultured Gilliamella sp. (assembly GCA_946481345.1). GTDB lineage: Bacteria > Pseudomonadota > Gammaproteobacteria > Enterobacterales > Orbaceae > Gilliamella. Next base: position 28,943 of record CAMLMY010000009.1, read on the forward strand.
TTTCAGTGTTCAAATATATTGATAATAACTTTAATGCTCGATTATCTGCGACTGTTTTTTTAATTGGTTATCAGGTTGCAGGTTCAGTAGGGGTCATTTTATTTTCAACTTTAGTTGGTGATTTTTATGATACAGCAGGTGCAGCAACAACATTTAATAATCTTGGTTTAGTTGTATTAGGCTTTATGATTTTTGCCATCTTCTTCTTAAGTCGTGATAGAAAAAATGTCAATATCGAAGATAAGCCAGAAGTTAAATAAATTAAAACTGTTTTCAATTTTCATTAATAGAATTTAATAACGTTAGTAAGGATTCACAATGAACATATATAATTCTGTAACACAATTTCACTTCGAACAAACTCGAACCATTTCGCCAGAAAATATGACCGGTGAAAAAGGTAAATCTTGTATGAAAGGCAGTGCATTAGGTCCAAGCCGTAAAGGACAAGGTTGTATTTCGATTCCAGCAGGTGAAACGGTAACAATTGCTGAGATCACAGGTCCAGCTGAAATTCGTCATATGTGGTTTACCTTAACCGACAGAACGCATCGCGGTAGTTTTGTACTTCGTGATGTAGTGATTCGTATTTATTGGGATGATGAAAAAGTGCCTTCTGTTGAAAGCCCAATTGGTGATTTTTTCTGTAATGGTTTTGGGGCTAGGTGTGATATTAATTCAGTGCCAATTGTTGTTAATCCAACAGGTGGTTTTAATAGCTATTTTAGAATGCCATTTAATAAAAAAGCGCGCATTGAAATTCAAAATGAGCATGAAGCTGATTTACAACATTTCTTCTTTACTATTAATTATGCCATTATGCCAAAACCGTTTGAAGCACCACTTTATTTCCATGCACAATGGCGTAGACAGCGCGTCACTAATTATGCACAAGACTATGTGATATTAGACAATGTTGAAGGTCATGGCTATTATGTTGGTACTTACTTAGCATTGACCGCCCTTGAGCGTTATTGGTGGGGGGAAGGTGAGTTTAAATTCTATCTAGATGGCGATAGCGATTACCCAACTCAACATTCAACCGGCTCAGAAGACTATTTTGGTGGCGCATGGGCATTTCATAACCGCGACAGTCAAGGTCGGCCAAAAGCGAAATGTTTCCAAACACTGTTTATGGGATATCCATATCAAACCAATCGTGATGCAACGCGTGACTTTTTCCAAACTGGAGATTCTAACCCAGTACACGGTTTTGGTGATGATAGCTTACCAATGCATGGCTTATATCGTTGGCATTTACCAGACCCAATTGCGTTCCATAAAAATATCAAACTTGCTTTTCAACAAATTGGTAATGATGATATAAGATTATATGAACGTTGCGATGATATTGCCAGTGTTGCTTATTGGTATCAGAGCCCATCGGAAAACCATAATCCGGTATTCCCGAATAAACAACAACGTACACCACGATAATTAAGAGAGTAGTAAATGGCGAGTAATAAATTAAAAATTAATGATATTGCTCGTTTGGCTGGCGTGTCGGCAACGACCGTCAGTCATATCTTTAATAAACGAGATAAAAAATATCGTATTTCACCGCAGACACGGCAAAGGGTATTAGCCATTGCTCAACAATACAGTGATCAATCGCATATTCGCCAATATTTGATAAAAGCCAATAGTACCAATACGGTAGGTGTTATTGTTCCTGATATGTCGAATTCTTTTTTTTCAATGTTTTTGCATCATTTAGAGGCATCGTTTAGGCAAAAAAACATCCAATTATTAATTACTTGTAGTCATTATAATAAAGACGTAGAAGTTAACGTTGCTCAAAATTTAGTTGAGCGCAAAGTAGATGCGATGATTGTGGTGACATCTTTAGACAGTGATGATTTTTATGTAGGTATTAATCAACATACCCCGGTACTATTTTTTGACCGCTATCTTAAAGATACCTCCTTACCTTTTATCACAAGTGAATCATTGGATTCGGTTGCTGAATTAATTCAACCTTATGCCAAACAATTAGATGAATTTTATTTTATTGGTTGTGACACGCAACTGACATCGATTGATGCAAGGCTTAAAGGATTTAAACAAGGACTTAAGAATGCTGATTTAGCCATTAATCCAGAATGGTTAGTAAGTGATGACTACTGTCCAAATAAAGGATACGATTTGCTTAAAAATCTGCATAACAAACTAGGGCGCTTACCAAAAGCGATTTTTACACCGTCAGGAAATCTGTTACAAGAAGTGCTTAGTTATTTAGTGGAAATAAAGTTAGATCCGAAAGAAATTTGCATATGTTCTTACGACTACAACATCTATCTAGATTACTCTTATTATCCAATTGATGCCATTGCGCAGGATTTTCAAAGTATGGCGCATGTTTGTGTTGATGTGATCGATGATTTACTTAACTTTAAGGAGTTAAAAAACCATGAAATTTTTATCAAACCACAAATAATACGCCATCATTAAATTGATCATTGAGTGATGAATTACACAATGATTAACGATTAGCGTTTATTCATAATACGGGCTTTATCAACTTGCCATTGACGCTCTTTGATATCGGTGCGTTTATCGTACTCTTTTTTACCTTTAGCAATACCAATTTTTACTTTTGCCCAAGCATTTTTCCAATATAAAGAAAGGGCAACAACGGTATAACCTTGACGATTGATTTGACCAAATAATGAGTTAAGCTCACGTTCATTTAATAATAATTTTCGATTGCGCATAGGTTCACACACCACATGTGTTGACGCAACATTCAGTGGTGTAATTGTTGCACCAAATAACCACGCTTCACCATCTTTAAGTAATACATAACTATCACTTATATTGGCTTTACCTGCACGCAATGATTTTACTTCCCAGCCTTGCAGGGATAATCCTGCCTCAATTTCCTGTTCAATAAAGTACTCATGGCGTGCGCGTTTATTTAATGCTATAGTTGCCGAACCCGGCTTGTGTAATTTTTTCTTAGTCATAATGTGCGATATTATAAAGTTACGTGGTACTATATGCCACTAATTTTAACTTTTATTTTATTATTATGGCACATGTTTTTCACGAGGTTATCGAGCCTTATTCAATTGAGCAAATGTTTGCTTTGGTCAATGATATTACTCTCTATCCAGAATTTGTACCTGATTGTATCGCAACTGGCATTATTAGAAAACAAGATAATTTAATGGCGGCATTTATTGAAGTTGAAAAATTAGGTTTTAAGAAATCTTTTACAACACTAAACAAAATTAATCAGCCTCATTCAATAGAAATGAGTTTGTTAGACGGCCCATTTAAATACCTATCGGGAAAATGGCAGTTTACTTCATTAGGGGAAGATAAAAGTAAAATTAGTTTTGAGTTGAATTTTGAATTCAAAAATAAGTTACTTGATATTACTTTCACTCCAGTATTTAAAGAGGTGATGGCGAATATGGTTAATGCATTTTCACAAAGAGCAAGGCAGATTTATTAAGATGAACAGTATTCAAATTGTTTATGCGCTACCTAATAATCCAACAATAATTAATTGTGATGTTGATGAGCAAACGAATGTCTTGCAAGCAATCACAAAATCCAATATCTTATCGATCTGTCAGATAAAATTAGATGAACACTTGATTGGTATTTATGGTAAACGTTGTGATCTTAATGATTTAGTGAAAAATGGCGATCGTATTGAAATCTATCGTCCATTAATTAATGATCCTAAAGAAATAAGACGAAGAAGAGCAGCAAAAAAATAATTTATTGAAGCAAAGGAAACAGAATGCATAATCTGCTAATTGAAAAAATTGAAACTTTATGCAAGAAGCGTGGTATTAAATTGACAACACAGCGTCGAACAGTGTTAGATATTATGCTGAAAGCAAATAAAGCAATGAGTGCATATGATCTTTTAGATTTGCTTAAGGTCAGTGAACCACAAGCAAAGCCGCCAACAATTTATCGTGCGTTAGAATTTTTGCTTGAACAAGGTTTTATCCATAAAGTTGAATCGTCGAATAGTTTTATTATTTGTCCACATTTTCATGATCCAGAGCATATTTCAATACTGTTTATTTGTGACAAGTGTCAACAGATCATTGAAAAACATTCTCAAGATATCGAAACACAACTTAAGCAATTAGCGCGACAAAGTGACTTTTTAATAAAACACAGTGTGCTTGAAATACATGGAATTTGTCAGCCATGTCAGCCTTAATTATTACTCTTTGGTTAGTAAATCTATTTTGTGATACTGTCGGACAAATTGCCTTTAAATATGCTGCAATAACTTCAAAACATCAACAAGGTTTACACTATTGGCAAAAATTGTTTGGTAATTTTTGGCTATGGTTAGGGTTTAGTACCTATTTTGTTGGCTTTATTTTTTGGCTGGCTTTTTTAAGTGAAGTTCCATTATCGCAAGGTATTCTATTAGGATCGTTTAATATCATCACAGTAATGGTTGCTGGGCGAATTTTATTCAAAGAACATCTAACAGCATTTCGTCTTATTGGTATATTTTTTATTACTTTCGGCGTGATATTAGTAGGACTTACCTAATGAAAAAATTTTATATCATCGGTTTTATTTTATTGTTATTTTTTGATACATTTGGTCAAACTACTTTCAAATTAACCGCATTATCAGCTTTACCATTTGAAATTAGTTTCGATTGGTTAATCCGTATTTTTAGTCATGGTTGGGCATATTTGGTCATCTTAGGCTATACAGGCGCATTTATGACTTGGATGGTTTTATTAAAAAAAGCGCCTGTAGGACCAGCGTTTGCTGCTTCACATCTACAAGTAGTGACCGTTATGCTAGTTTCAGTGATCGTGTTTAATGAACAAATAACATTAACTCGTTTGTTGGGTGGATTATGTATTATTATTGGTATTGTATTTTTAGCTTTGGCTGAGCAAAAATTACAATGCAAAAAGTAGGTTTTTATACTGAAACGTATGCATTACCTGAAACTTTTTGACAAAAATTTTTCTTATTTACTTTTTTAGGTTAATTTTGACTCGATCTATTTATTATTAGGAATCAATAAAGTTAATAAAAATATTGATTCCTTTTTTAATGACTGGATTAGAAAAAGTTTGGTTTAATATTATCGTGTTCTCGTTCCAATATAACTAAGTAAGCTTCTCTACGCCAAAATAGATATAAACGACGTATGTCTTTTTCCATCGTAACCACTCGCCAACCTTGAAATGCATATTTATTTAAAAAATTAGAAAACTTTAAAGGATCAGCGTTAGCGGTACCTAAAAGTAATGAGGATAATGCACTTTCTTGATAAATTATTACTTTGTATTCTTTCATATAGTTAAACCTTAATTCCTTTTATAAAAATAGTCATTTTTTTGATTGTAATATTAAAAAATAGACAGAAATTATACCTTTTTTAACCAGTCAAACAAGCAATTAAACTTACCATAATTAAAACTAACTAATTTAACGTCAGTTTTGTCAAAAAGTTTCAGGTAATGCATACGTTTCAGTATAAAAATTATAATTTAAATGAATATTAAAATAATTGATAACGTTTATGACACCATTTGGCAAGAGTTGATAAGTAAATTAGAGGGAATTAATAATTTAGCGTTTTACTTTAATGTGACAAAAAAACAAAAGCCCTCTAGCTTCAAAATATTTCAAAGCTATCTAAAGTGACCAGACTAATGAATTAAATCTGTTTATCTAAGTTTTTAAGCATTTCGATAATCGGTCTATTGGCATCAGGAAATTCGTCTGCATTAAGATCTTCTTGTGCAACCCAACGGCTAGGTTGACCTTCTTTAGCAAATGGTACACCGTCCCATTCTTCAACAAGATAAGCATGAATGGTGATGTCACGATCATCATAACTATGTTTAAAAACATTTAAAAATTGGGCTTGATGAATTTGGATATCAACTTCTTCCGCTATTTCACGTTGCAAGGTTTGAAATGGGGTCTCACCTACTTCAATCTTTCCACCTGGGAATTCCCAAAAACCAGCAAGATGGGAGTCTTCACCGCGTTGGGTTATAAAGATTTGACAATCTTGTGAACGAATAATACCTACAGCAATTTCAGTATGTTTTTTCATAATCCTGTCTATTTGTGATTAAAATCAGGGAAAGTTGGTACTTTCCCTAGTAATTTTAGTACCGAGTTTAATCGGTTATTTAATATCAATATTGCTTGATGATACTAAATTTTTGCCTTAGTGAACAGCACCATGACAATGTTTATATTTTTTACCTGAACCACAAGGACATGGGTCATTACGTCCCACTTTAGCTTGGTTTCTTACTATTGGTTGTGATAAAGTTCCTGCTGATTGTTCTTTACTTTCACTGCCCATATTTGTTACCTCTTCATGGTTGGCTTGTTGTTTTGCCATTAATTTTTCCATTTCGGCTAGACGTTGACGTTCAGCTTCATCAACTTCTTCTTGAGAACGAATCTGAACGCGACTTAATATCCCTATTACATCATATTTTAATGCTTCTAGCATACCAGCAAACATATTAAATGATTCACGTTTATATTCCTGTTTTGGATCTTTTTGTGCATAACCACGTAAATGAATACCTTGACGTAAATAATCCATTGCTGCTAGATGTTCTTTCCATAAAGTATCAATTGTTTGTAACATAACGCTTTTTTCAAAATGTCTAAATGCTTCAGAACCAGCATTATTTTCTTTTGCGATATAGGTATCTTGGGCTATTTGTAAAATACGTTCACGTAATGTTTCTTCATGAAGATTTTGTTCTTCATCTAGCCATTTAGCAATAGGTAAATCTAAATCAAAATCGCTTTTAAGTGCTGTTTCAAGTCCTGCAACATCCCACATTTCTTCAATGGATTGTGGCGGAATATATTGATCAATTAATGCATTAAAGACATCACTACGGATTGAATCAATCGTTTCTTTAATATCGGAGTTATCAAGTAATTCATTACGTTGACGATAAATAACTTTACGTTGATCGTTTGCAACATCATCGTATTCGAGTAACTGTTTACGAATATCAAAGTTTCGGCTTTCAACTTTCTTTTGAGCATTAGCAATAGCTTTGGTTACCCAAGGATGCTCAATAGCTTCACCTTCTTTCATACCTAGTTTACGCATCATGTTACCCACACGATCGGAAGCAAAAATTCGCATTAATGGATCTTCCAGTGATAGGTAAAAGCGTGATGCCCCTGGGTCACCTTGACGACCGGCACGGCCACGAAGTTGGTTATCTATTCGACGTGATTCATGACGTTCAGTACCTAAAATATAAAGTCCTCCTAGCGCAATCACTTCTTCGTGTTTTGCTTGCCATGCTTGTTTGGCTTTTTCGATATCTTCAGGAGTAGGTGCTTCAAGTTTTGCTATATCGCTTTGCCAGTTACCACCAAGCATAATATCGGTACCACGACCAGCCATGTTTGTAGCAATGGTTACTGCACCTTTACTACCTGCTTGAGCGATTATTTCTGCTTCTTGAGCATGGAATTTTGCGTTAAGTACGTTATGCTTGATACCTGCTTTTTTAAATGCGGATGACACTAATTCAGATTTTTCAATTGAAGCTGTACCAACTAAAACAGGTTGTCCACGTTCTACACAAGCTTGTACATCAGCCACAATCGCATTGATCTTCTCTTTTTCTGTCATATAAACAAGATCAGGTTGATCTTTACGTATCATTGGACGATTGGTTGGGATAACAATAGTATCTAAACCATAAATCTGATTGAATTCAAATGCTTCGGTGTCAGCAGTCCCTGTCATGCCAGCTAATTTTTCGTACAAACGGAAATAGTTTTGGAAAGTAATTGATGCTAATGTTTGGTTTTCATTTTGGATTTTAACATGCTCTTTAGCTTCAACGGCTTGATGCAAACCATCAGACCAACGTCGTCCATCCATTGTACGGCCAGTATGCTCATCAACAATAACAATTTCGTTATCTCTGACAATGTAATCCACATCTTTATGGAATAGGTGATGAGCACGTAATGCTGCATTGACATGATGCATTAATACAATATTACTTGGCGCATAAAGTGATTCGTCACCTTTCATAATTCCATTTTTAATAAGCAACTCTTCAACTTTCACTAATCCACGTTCAGTCAAATTGGCTTGACGTGTTTTTTCATCGATAGAAAAGTCACCATCACCCTGAAATTGATCGGAGTCTTCTTTTTCTTGTTGAATTAGATATGGAATGATTTTATTAACACTAACATATCGGTCAGAACTATCTTCAGCTTGCCCCGAAATGATAAGAGGTGTTCTTGCCTCATCAATTAAAATTGAGTCAACTTCATCGACTAAAGCATAATGCAGAGGGCGTTGTACACGAGAATCTTTAGTAAATACCATATTATCGCGCAAGTAGTCAAAGCCATATTCATTATTGGTACCGTAAGTAATATCGGCATTGTAAGCTTCACGTTTCATTTGAGGTGGCATATGAGGTAGATTGATGCCAACCGATAATCCTAAAAATTCGAATAATGGGCGATTATTTTCAGCATCACGCTGTGCTAAGTAATCATTTACTGTCACAACATGTACGCCTTTACCGGTTAACGCATTTAAATAAGCAGGTAAGGTTGCGGTTAAAGTTTTACCTTCACCGGTACGCATTTCAGCAATACAACGTTCATTTAATACCATACCACCAATAAGTTGTACGTCAAAATGGCGCATACCAAACACACGCTTACTTGCCTCACGTACAACTGCAAAGGCTTCTTCTAAAATATCATCTAACTTAGCACCTTCAGCGATTTTTTGTTTAAATTCTTTGGTTTTATCTTTTAGCTGTTCATCGGTTAACGCTTCAATTTGCGGTTCAAGTGCATTAATTCTTTCAACGCGTTTACGCATCATTTTTAATACGCGTTCATTTCGACTACCAAATACTTTGGTTAATAGATTTAATAACATGATTTTTCTCTTGTTTTTTTTAATAGGAATAGTAAGGCTTCTGCCTTTATAAAAATTTAATTTAATTGAGCAGTAAGCTCATTAAGCGGTAGTGTTAGGTCCAGCTCTTATGCCATTATTAGGTGATAATCGAATAATTGGATTTGGACTAACATCACGGTAATTTAATGGTGTAGTTAACCTATAACATTGCCCTTTTTGCGCTAAGACTAATGTTTGTGATGTTGTTGTTATCGGAGCTTGATGATCTTGTACAATTCGGGTAATGGTAATAATACCAACTTGGGACGCTGATGATTGCGCAGGTAAAGCGTTTTCTTGATACAATCCAAACCCAGCAGCAATCACACCTAATAATAAGTGCGATAAAGCCGTGTTAATAATCAAGCGTTTGCTGATTTTTTGCCAATAATTAATTATGATCATTTCGGCAGTATATTAGCATTTTTTGTCAAAATCAAAAACAATTATTACAACAAGTTAAGCGATTATTGTAGGCAATGAAATGATCAGCAAATAAAGTTAATAAGCCCGATTATAAATAAGAGATAATTTATATAAATAAAGTAATATTTAATGAGGAATAGTATAAAATCCACCCATCAAAAAACTTATGATAAGTGGATTTAAATTGATCGAAACTTACGTTATTCTAAACTTGCATGACGATGAGCCATATCATCATTACTATCTTTTTGGTTATTACTCATAGTAAGAATAACAGTATCAAAGATAATAAGTAACATCTGTTCGAAAAGGCTACCAAGTGGTTGTTGACTTACTTGTGATTGTGAATATTTAGTACCCGATTGTAACATAATGTCTGGTGATTGGATTTTGGCAAGAGTTGAATCAGGCGATGCACAGATAATAGCAAGATCAATACCTTGTTTGAGTGCTGATTTAGCCATTAAATTAACACTTTCAGTTTCACCTGAGGCTGATGCGACTATTAAAAGATCACCTTTTTGTACTGATGGTGTAGTTGTTTCACCAACTACAAAAGAGTTTAATCCAAGCTGCATCAGTCTCATTGCAAAAGCCTTTAACATAAGACCTGAACGTCCTGTACCATGGACAAAAATACGGTTATGCTGTTTTATTTTCTGGATTAAATTTGTGATGTTTTGGTCAGTTAATGTTTGAACAGAATGATTTAGTTCATTAATAATTAGTTGTGATTGCATTTTGCTTGCTCCTATTAAGCAATAGTTCTACCGCCATCAAGTAAAATAGTTTGTCCTTGAATATAAGAATTATCTTTATCTGCTAAGAATAAAGTTAAGTTAGCAACATCTTCGACAGTACCAAGACGTCTAACCGGTATTTTTTCCAACACGGCATCTAGACTTTCTTGAGTCGGGTAATTCACACGCATCATTTTTCCTGAGTCAATTAATCTTGGAGCAATTGAATTTACATTTACACCCTTTGGACCTAGTTCTTTGGCTAATCCTCGCATTAATCCTTCGCCTCCTGCTTTAGATGCAGGGTAAGACACACCACCACCAGTGCCACTTAAGGCTGAACCTGAACTGATATAAACAATTGAACCTTTATTGGTTAAAAAATCGTTATAGAAAGGTTTAACGGTATTAAATAGACCACTTAAATTGATATCTAATGTTTTTTGCCATTCTTCATAAGAGATATCATTAACTTTGTTAGCAAATGCAACACCAGCATTTAATACTAAAATATCAATACGTCCAAATTGTTTGAATGTTTCTTCTCGTACTTTTTCCATATCTTTCGCGTTTGATACATCAGCTTGAATAAATATTGACTGTTGCTGATAATCGCGAGTTATTTGTTCTGCCGTTTCAGTCCCTAATTCATAATTAAAATCGACAATAACTGTATTAGCTCCAGCTTTTGCAAATTTTTCAGCAATTGCTTTACCAATTCCATGTGCTGCACCAGTTACAAGTGCAACTTTTCCAGTGAAATTACTCATTTTTATCTCCTTATCTATATTATGCGGCTAATGAAACTCTTAACTTAGTAATGTTGTCTGTGATATTGCCATTGAATAAATATCCCCCAGAGACAAAAATATTTGCTCCAGCATCGCGACAATACTTAATGGTTTTGTCATCAATACTTCCGTCGACTTCGATATCAATATTGTAATTACTGACCAAAGATCTAACTCGTTTTATCTTATCCACTACGGACATTAAAAAATGTTGTCCTCCCTCACCAGGATTAACTGTCATAAGTAAAACCATATCAATATCATTTAAAAGATATTTTATATTTTCTTCGGAAGTGCCGGGATTAAGCACTATTCCAGCTTTTATTCCCGCCTTACGAATTTTCTGCAAACAACTTATGTGGCGATTAGTCGCTTCTTGATGAATTGTGATAATGTCTGCTCCGGCTGCAATGATACTGTCTAAATGCACTTCAGGTTTTTGCACCATTAAATGGACATCAAGTGGTAAATGTGTTAATTTTTTTAGAGCTTTAATGTGATCAGCCCCAAAGGCTATGCGTTCAACAAAATGCCCATCCATTACATCTACATGTAATAGTTCGACCTCATTTTTTTCTAGTTCTGTCAATTGTTGCTTTAACATACCTAAATTAGCAGCAAAAACAGATGGTGAGAGTTTAAATTTGTTTGCCATGTATTATTTCCTTATTCATAAAAATATATTTAAGAAAAAACTTCTATTAATCTATGTATTAATGAAACCAAAATGCTTCCTGGATTCCAGCCAAAATGACCACCATCGGTTACTGTGGCATTTGGATTTGTGGCGAAGATATCTAAGCCTGCATACTTCATCATCGCTGTTGCTTCTGGAGCAAAATAGTTAGCGCTAAAGCAGACAAAATACATGCAGATTATTGATAGTAAGGTGCTACGAAATACATTTCCCTTACTGGCTAAGACAATCATAGGTGTCAAATAACAAACTTGAGCGAGTAAACCTAAAGGAAAAAACGTCATATTAGGAATAAGGAAAGCAAATCCGATAACAAATGGTATAGTGATTGCGGTTACGGTAATACAAGCAGGATCGCCAAGTCCTAAGGCAATGTCCATGCCTATATAAAACTTACCATCACTACCACTAACATGTTTTTTGATAAATGTTGTTGCTGCATTACCTATTGGTGTTACGCCCTCCATCATAATTCCTACCATTCTTGGAATAAGTATCATGACTGCTGCAAATCCCATACAAATGGTGAGAATTGTTGGAATATTTTGTTGAGTTAATATGCCTAAAAATGCACCAACAAAAATACCAATAAAGGTAGGATCTCCAAAAATACCTAATTTACTTTCAATTTTATCCATATTTATTTCAAGATTTTTAATAAAAGGAATAAAATCAATTAGTTTATTTAAAAATACGGCAATTGGATAAATTAAAGCAACAAAAGCTAAAGTAGTGCATGTGGTTCCCTCTAAACCAAAATATTCCTCCCATTTAGGAGCAACCCATTTAGCACAAAATAATGTAATAACAGATAAGCCGATTGTGACTAAAACACCAATGAATATATTGTTAAATAGAGCAATGGCTAAAGCTCCCGGAATCATGAAGTGAATGAAGTTCCATACATCAACATTAATTACATTAACAACTTTTATTTTGATTAATAAAATATTTAATAAAATGATCAACGGAATACACAATACCACTGCTGGGATAGACCAAGCGGCACCACCGATTGCAGCAAATCCTACATCAATCGTTGTAAAACCTGACCCAAGCTTTTCATAATAGGCGATAACTGGGTTTATTGTTGCCATTAGTAGGTTAAGCACTAGTACTAAACCTTGAAAACCAATTCCAACGAGTAAACCTGATTTAATTGCTGAACCAATTCGCATACGGAAAAACAAACCTAGTAGCATGATAACTACGGGTAGCAATACTACTGCACCTAGTTTTGAAACGGTTTCAAAAAAAGTTTGTAATATATCCATCATAGTTATGCTCCTTATGCGTTAGATAAAATCTCTTGGCATAGTTGCAATAGTTTGTCTTTTACTAAATCAACGTTAACACCAGAAATAAGACCAAAAACACTCATATGTGGAATGGTTAATGCTTTTTTATAATTAGCGGTTGTGAGTACTAAATCAAAATTTTGCTGTTTACCCTCCAATTCTCCTAAAGTACATTTACTAATTTTTGCTGTTATACCAGCACTTTCTAATATATTTTTTACTGCATCAACAGCAACTGTTGACGTTGCTACACCACTTCCACAGGCAACAATGATATTTAATTGTTTGGACATAATTTTTCCTTTCATCTATTTTATTCATCAGTAATTTTTAAATTAGTGATGAATAAAAATTTAGTATAATTATCTATTTGTTTATATGCTGATTGATTAATTGTTCAACTTGTAAGCAGCTAAGGTTTTGACAGTTGTCAACGAAAATTTCATCTTGAAATAAAGCAAACAACCGCTGGAGTATCGTCAAGTGTTGATTACTGGTTGATAAAGCTAGGTTGAATATTAATTGACAACTGACTTTTAAATCAGAATCTTCCATTTGTCCAAACTCAACACCTTTAGAGGAACGAACTAAACTAATAGCATCAGACTTTACCAATTGATAATTTGCATGAGGTATAGCTATCCCTATTCCGTTACTCATAAGTAATCCTGTAGGATAATCTTTTTCACGATCAATACATGCAGTAATGTAATCAGCTTGGATATAATCTTTTTCTAACAAATAAGAACCTGATGCGTTAATTACTTCTTGATATATTTTGATACTGTTATCTAAATCATGAACTAAAATATGCATAAACTACCTCTTATTTAGTAAGTTCTTTTTTTACTGCATCAAAAATTGCTTCTTCGCCAATACCGGTAAGCAAACCAGCACCAACAATTACTTTAGTTGTAATATCAGGATTATCGATTTTGGTTGATGACACGACTAAATCGTAGCCATTAAACGTATCAGCTGAACATGCCATGAGTGAGGATTTATCCACTTGTGCAACAATACTTTGTTCTTTCAGATAATCTTGTAAAATTGAAACCATAATTGATGATGAAGCAATTCCATTTCCACAAACCACTAAAACTTTTTTCATTTTGAGACCTCGCTATTAATGTTTGAATTTCTTTGTTTTTTCTTCAATAAATAACCTACTGATAGTAAAATCAGACCAATTAACGCATAACCTAGTATTCCTATGTGGCTAGTTGCGGCAAACAGTCCTGTAAATGGATTTGCAGATGGATTCAATGAGGTATACATCACAGAAGCATCAGGATTGGTTCCAAATTCTTGAAATACTTCATTTGTTGCAGGAGTCATCCACGAAGCGATATATAAACCACCGCCAAATAAAAAAATTGAAGTGATCCATGTACGAATGATATTGCCTTTAAATACTGGTACCATACAGGCAATAAAGAATACAAATTGAGATAAGTCACCTAATGGCATTACCTTATTACCGGGTAAAATTACGGCTAAGATGACAATGACTGGTATAAGCAATAATGCGGGTGCAATTACTGATGGGTTACCAACAATTAACGCAGTATCCATACCAACAGTAATATCACGATTTGGGAAGCGTTTAACTAGTTTTTTTCGAACTACATTTGATAACGGTACTAATCCTTCCATCATTATGGAAGTCATCCTTGGTAATAACAACATAACAGCTGCTAAATACATTCCCAATTGTAAGCTAGAAATGATAGTGTGATAGGGGCTTTGCCATGAATAACCACAAAAACCAAGTAAAACTCCAATAATAAAACCAACAATGGTTGGATCACCAAGTACACCAAAGCGTTTTTGAATTGTTTCTGCTGTAATACTCAGATTTTTAAAACCAGGAATACGGTCATAAACCCAATTGAAAGGGTAAGCAAAAATGAGATAAGTATTTGCTACTGGGTGAGAAATGGATACACCTTCGGGTAAATTATAAAACTGTTCATTATTTTTAGCGCCAATATCGGCCGCTATTAATGCCCAAATATGGAAGAGTGCTGCTGTTAATACTCCATATAGAAAACTTCCAGAGTAAACACCAACAATAGCCCCCATTGATGCATTTTGATGTAAATTGAACACATCAACATTAACGCAATCTGTTATTTTTAAAATAAGGAGTAGTACATTAACAAATACACATAATGGAATAATAATTGGTCCCATACTAGAACCGAATCCCATTACGGCAGTAGCAGCGCCTCCGACATCAATTGCACTAAGTGAAGATCCTGTACTTTCAGCAAGTCCAGTAACTGCAGGAGCCATCTTGTCTAGCATAAATTTAATTGTCATACTTAATGCTATAAAGCCAATACCAACTTTCATTGCAGAAGATATACATTCTGAAATAGGTCGACCAAGACCAGCCATGAGTATTAAAAAAATAATAGGGATAAAGATAAAATTACCTAAATCATTAATAAATTGCGTGATTAGTTCCATAAGATGCTCCTTTGTTACTTATTCATCAGCTCTAAAACCCATATTCCATGCAACATGCATAGGTTTGACTAATAGAGCATTGTCATTACGTTCTGCTTCTAATAAGTTTTTTTTCGAGTTTTCGCGAGCAGTAGTAAAATCAAAAGGTTCATCAAGCCAAGCGTCAATGATCATTTTTGTATACTCAAGCCCATTGACTCGGCAACCAATACCGATGATTTGCGCATTATTACTGAGTCTGGCTCGTTTGGCTGAATAAGGATTGGTTACTGCAGTGGCACGAATACCCCAATGTTTATTTGCTTGACAAGTAAAACCAATTCCAGTTCCACAGATATAAATACCTAAACGGCAAATATCTTTTTGAATCAGCACTGACATTTCATCTGCCAATTTGGCGAATGTATTGACACCATCATCCTTGACCTTTACTGGGTCATAAACGACCTCAGCATTTTTTTCATCAATTAAGTATTGTTTAATGGCTTGTTTATATTCAAATCCCAGATCATCGCATGCGATAGCAATTTTTGTTTTCATCAGTTTTCCTCATTTAGATTTAGTAACCAACTTTATAGTTGGTTTTTATTGGTAAGTCAATGTGATCTGCGTCACAAAAATAATAAGATTATGTTTTTTATTTAATTAAAAACCAATTTATGCCAATTTTGTGTTGGTATTTAATATTAAGTCAATTGGTTTTTTTAGAAAAGTAGTTAAGATAAATGAGGAATAAGTTAGATTCTGTTGTAAAATATCGGCAAAAATAAAAAAGATAACTATTAATAACACCAATACCCATACTAAAATAATTGAGATTGTTAACTATGCACTTAATGAATGAGAGAAGAGAATTAATTTTAGAAGAGTTGATTACAGCGGGAACTGTGTATGTAAGTGAACTAGCTCGTAAATATCAAGTAACTTATGAAACTATTCGCAAAGATCTATCTCAATTAGAAAAAAAAGGATTTTTAGTTAAATGTCATGGCGGTGCAACGCTTAAACAAGGTGCTATTGAGAATCCATTCAAAATTAGAGAAAAAGAAAATGCAAGCTTAAAAAAGAGTATCGCACAAAAAGCATTAACGCTTCTTCCAGATAATTGCTCAATAATTATCGGTACAGGAAGTACAGCATTAGAACTAGCTAAATTATTAGTGTATCGTTCTGGTTTCAAAATTTTCACGGACTCTCTACCTGTAGCTAACATATTGATTTCGTCAGAAAATCAAGTGTTTTTATTTGGTGGTGAATTACGTGACAAAAGTTCATCTGTATTTGGAGGTTGGGCGCTATCAATGATCAACGAAATCCAAGTTGATGTCTGCTTTTTAGGAACTGATGGCTTTAGCAATTTAAACGGCCCTTCTAGTCCTTCGTCTTCAGATGCCTACATAGATAAAGTGATCATTGCACATTCGGATAAAAGATATATTTTAGGTGACTATACTAAATTCAGTCGTAAAAGCTTATATAAAATTTGTGATTGGGGTGAAATTACCGCGTTAATTACTAATGATATGGCAGACGCCTCACAAGTTATGGAGTTAGAAAAGCAGACACGTGTGATTTTGTGCTAGCAAAATATTGTTGTTTGATAGGTTAATCGCCTTATTTTAAATGTTACTTTCTTAAACTGAATTACTCAGTATTCTAAACCTTAAACTTTGTTTATTGTTTTTCTTTATCAACAAAATATCCCACCTCTAATTTTAATAAATAATGGTTAAAAAAAGAGGGGGAAAGTTGATTAAATTATTTCACCATCAATTGACCCATCATACCCAGTGTTTCATGTTCAACTATGTGGCAATGATACATGCGTAATCCTGGCATATTTTGTTGAATTTTTATGGTGATTTTTTCATGTGGGCGCAGATTAATGGTATCTTTTAATGCTGCATATTTAGGTGGATTCTTTTTACCATTTAATTCATGTGAAACGACGGTAAACTGTGCTCCATGTATATGAAAGTTATGATCCATGTGAGAGTTATTAAAAATTGTCCATTCTTCAACTTCATGAATTTTACTTTCTAAATCAATTCGTTGCATATCATGGCGTTTGCCGTTTATTAAAAATAGCATCCCTCCTCGAGGTTCTTTTACATCCATAACTTCGGTATATTCAAGTGTTTTATGGGCAGTTGCTTGCCCTAATTTTGGCAATTCTCGTAACGTTGACGGTAAGGTTATAGGGGAGGATTCTGTCAAAGCTAATTCACCAAGTATGATATCTTGCTCTGGGGGGACATTGCCCATTTTTCCACGATGGTATCCAATTGATTGTAAATATACTGTACCCGATTGTTTAGGAACAATAACCAATTCAGCGCGTTCAGCTGGTGATAATAATAGCGGTGAATTTAGTTGAACAGGTTTAGGCATCAATCCTCCATCTGTGCCAACCAAGTAAACATCGCAGCCAGGAATTGATAAATTAAGATAACGGCCAGAACACGCATTCCAAATACGCACTCTAGTTGCACTTTTTACGGTAATTTTAGGACGATAAGCACCATTAATTAATACAAATTGACCTTCGCGTCCATTCATCCAATCAACCATTGAATTATCGGCAATTTCTCCTTTATCGGTTAATTTTAAATCAGAAAAGAACCAGTTTTGTTCAGGAAAAGAGGCAAGTGGATCTTTTTTACTGCGTACAATAAACATTCCAGCTAATCCTCTTGCAATCTGTTCGGAAACGGTTTCATGCCCATGTGGATGGTACCAATATGTACCTGCATTGCCTTCTGGAATAGTAAATTCATAAGTTCGGCTACTGCCAGCAGGGATTTCGTCTTGTGGATTACCATCTTGATTGGATGGAATGAGTAAACCATGCCAATGTACCGTTGTGGCTTGCGGTATACTGTTTTTGACGGTTATTTTAACTTTATCGCCTTCGAAAGCTTCAATCGCAGGGCCCGGAATAGTGCCATTATATGCCCAAAATTCTGTTGTTAATTGTGGTGTTAATTTTATTTTAACAGGTTTTGCTTCCAGATTTGCTTCGAATGTTCCTGGCTGGTCACTTGTATTTTTTAAACGAACTAACTCTGGTAAATCTTGACCTTGTGGTAATGCTGAAGTAGGTAAAAGTTTTTGTGGCTTTTTGTTATGACTCATGTTCATATTCATATGTTCGTGGTGCATTCTATCCCCCTTTAGACATTCATCAGAATTTGTTTCACACATGGTATTACTCATCGCAGAGTGATCCATTTTGGCAAAGGCTTTGGTAACGGCTAAACCACTTATAGCTGCAGTAAGATTTAATAAAAAAATTCGACGCTTCATAATATTCCTTTCATCATTTTTAAGAAAAACAAGGACTGTTTCGTTATTAACGATAGAATTAATAACCAAAAACAGTCACTTTTGTGATAATTGCTTAAACTAATTTTTGTTGCCAATGCAACTGAATCATTTAATTAAGCAACTTTTGGTGGTTTTAATTCAGGAATAAATTCTTTAAATTGTGGAGCAAAGTTATATGAAAGATATTGTTCACGGTGTGGTGAAAACTCAACATTCAATACAATATTTGGTATTAGCGTATTACAGAGTGAACAATGGTTAAAGACAGTACAATTTGATAAACATTCTGATTTTTTTGTTAAAACATAACAACTATCATGGTTATTACTGACTTTTAACATGGATGATCTATGTTGTGAAACCACAGCAACAGGCAAAGATGAATTTATGATGATAGATAAATGTCTTATAGAATAAACAAATAGAAATAAAATTATTGCTACTATTGCAATAATATAGGTTTGTTTATGGATGAATCTTAATGACATGTAAAATCTCACCATTCATCAAGTGGATAATATATAAACTTATTTTACTTAAAAAAGCATCAGATTTATACCATTTTTACATATATTGAAAATGGTAATGACTCATAAAAAATAAAAATCCAATATATTTAAAATATTAATTGCAGTTTAGGATGAGCAGTTATTAACATTATCCATACAGAAAACCATTATTAAGTGCTGAATCATTTATCAATGATCAACTATTTTTACAATCATTTGTATCGCATTGAAATTTATTTCATAGATTTGATGAGTTAGGGGGAGTAAATAATTTAATCTAAAAATTATGCTAACCAATAAACTTTCATTAAATTGCAATCTTTTTTAATAAGATAATTGTTATTAATAACTGAAATAAATAATCGTATTTGTTAGGTAAAAACTGATTCATTTTTTTAAATGTTTCAATTGGTTTGTTGATTGTTATCGAAATGAATTAATGGATTTTTCATTAGTAAGAATGAATTTTAAAAGTTGTTATTTATAACAAAAAGAGGTGACTTATCACCACTAAATATTTATCAGTTAATTGATTTATAAATAAATTTTACAAATGTTTTTTGATATTTTTAATCAAAATTACTATTAATAGTTATTGATTATAATTATTTGCACTATCTGCTTAAAATAATGGAGCTAATAATTAAGTGTTCTGTTATTATATTCGCCAATTACAATCATCAAAAAAATATTGATATGAAAATTCTCTTTGGTGTTCAAGGAACAGGAAATGGCCATGTCAGTCGTTGCCGAACGTTAGCAAAAGCTTTAAAAGTAGCTGGTGCTGATGTTGACTATATTTTCAGCGGTCGTGATCCTAAAGACTATTTTGATATGCAAGCCTTTGGCAACTATACTACTTATCGTGGTGTCTCTTTTGCAACAATGAATGGTAAAATCAACTTTCGTAAAACGGTACAACGAATTCGAGCTTTTCGACTCGTAAAAGATGTGCGTGAACTCGATTTATCAAAATATGATTGTATTATTAGTGATTTTGAGCCAGTTAGTGCATGGGCTGCTCACTATCAGCATCGAAACTGCTTAGGTATCAGTAATCAAGCTGTATGCCAATATCTAAAGCCTAAAGAATATGGTTTGATAGCGAATGTGATTATGAAGTATTATGCGCCTGTCACTAATCCTATTGGCTTACATTGGTTTCATTTTGGGCATAAATTGATTCCGCCAATGATTGACACCTTTGACGTTACACCTACCGAAGATGGAAATATCATTGTTTATTTGCCATTTGAGGCATTAGATGAAATTGTACAATTGTTACAACAATTCCCAGATCATCAATTTATCTGTTTTCATCCAGATATAAAGCAACAGTCTCAACAAAAAAATATCACTTTTCAACCTCTTGGTCGTGATAACTTTACCCATGCTTTAGTGAGTTGTTCTGGTATTATTTCCAACACAGGTTTTGCCCTAATTTCTGAAGCGTTAGTATTAGGTAAAAAGATTTTGACTAAGCCTGTATCAGGGCAATTTGAGCAAATCTATAATGCACAGTGTTTACACACTTTAGATATGGCTACTGTTATGGAGAATCTGAATAGTATTAAACTTAAGTATTGGTTGAGCTTACCTTCTCCTAAACCAACAATATATCCTGATGTAGCAACTGAATTAGCGAATTGGATAGTTTCCGGACAGACAGAGCCTTTACTTTCTCTAAGCCGTAGGCTTTGGAGTCAAACCATTTTTCCAGAAAATGTGAATCAACGAATTAAATCTTTAGGATACGTGTAATTACTATGATTTTAAGTGTTATTGTTGCTATGGCACATAATCGTGTTATTGGCCTAAATAATCAAATGCCTTGGCATTTACCTGCTGATTTGGCATGGTTTAAAAAAAACACGCTCAATAAGCCTGTTATTATGGGGCGAAAAACGTTTGAATCAATTGGTAGACCACTTCCTAATCGTCACAACATTGTTATTTCAAGACAAATAGAGCCAAGTGATAATAAAATTTCTAATGTAAGCAGGGTAAAATCGATTGATGAGGCAATATCCCTTGCCCAAGCGCAACAACCTGATGAAGTTTTTATTATTGGCGGAGGTAATATTTATCAGCAAGTCTTGCCATTAATTGATCGGCTCTATTTAACGCATATTGATGCTGAATTGCAAGGGGATACCTATTTCCCCGATTATTTACCCGAGCAATGGCAGGTAATTTATCAAGAAGATCACCAAGCCGATGAAAAAAATAGTTATCCATATCAATTTAAAATTTTACAACGAAAATAACGTGTAATGCATTATCGCCACTTAAGCGTGGCGATTGATTAGTTGTTAGCTTTGAAAACGTTTGGCTTCAATAACATCGGGTAGTTGCTTAATTTTATTGAGTATACGATTTAAAGAATCCTGGTCAAAGATTTCCATATCTAC
The DNA here is from genome assembly GCA_946481345.1 of uncultured Gilliamella sp. Taxonomy (GTDB): domain Bacteria; phylum Pseudomonadota; class Gammaproteobacteria; order Enterobacterales; family Orbaceae; genus Gilliamella. The sequence continues at coordinate 50,558 of CAMLMY010000009.1, forward strand.
TTCAATGGTCGCTAATTGTTGCTTCATATCAGAACGGCTTATTAGGCCAAGCACATTAACTTTTTCGTTAGCTAATATGGTGGTGATGTCTCTTAATAAACCGCTACGATCATTGGCAACGATTTGGGTAACCATGGTATAACTTGAGTGAGTATTATCATTCCAAACGGCGTTAGTGATGCGTTCAGGAGCATGATTTTTTAATTCTTGTAACTGTTCGCAATCTGCTCGATGAATTGAAATACCGCGTCCTTGCGTTACAAAACCCGCAATAGGATCACCAGGGATAGGGCGACAGCAATTAGCAATGGTGTACATTAAGTTGCCGACACCTTCAATAATGATTTCACTGCCTTTTTTATTACCCGCTTTGTTGCTATTCTTAGCTTGTGTAGTTGATTTTTGGGCAATTTGTTTTAAGACAGCCTCATCTTCTTGTTCCGCCGTCGGTTTATTAAATTGAGCATTAATAAAATTAACTAACTGGTTAATTCTAATATCACCACTGCCAATACCTGCAAGTACTTCGTCAAATGAGTGGGCATTGTATTTATTGATGAGTATTTTTTCGACACTTTTTAAAGTAATATTTAACGGCTCAAGTTCACTTTGTAAAATTTGCTCGCCGGTGGCGATATTTTTATCGCGATCTTGTTTTTTAAACCATGCCTGAATTTTAGCTCTGGCACGACTGCTGTTAACAAATCCTGTATTTGGATTCAGCCAATCGCGACTTGGATTAGGTTGCTTTTGGGTAATAACTTCAACTTGGTCGCCCATTTTTAAATTGTAGGTAAAAGGTACAATGCGACCACCTACTTTTGCACCAATACAACGGTGCCCGACATCACTGTGGATATGATAAGCAAAATCAAGCGGAGTTGAACCAGCGGGTAAATCCACGACATCGCCTTTCGGTGTAAAAACATAGACTCGATCATCAAAAATTTGGCTGCGTACGGCTTCTTGAATTTCACCACTTTCCGACATCTCTTGTTGCCAAGTTAGAAGTTTACGTAACCAAGAAATCCGCTGATCATAAGCAGTCATTTTATCGGTACTGCCTTCTTTATATTTCCAATGCGCAGCAACACCTAGCTCTGCGTCATTGTGCATTTGTTCTGTTCGGATTTGAATTTCAATCGTTTTATGTTGTGGTCCATAAACAACCGTATGAATGGATTGATAACCATTAGGTTTTGGATTGGCAACATAGTCGTCAAACTCTTTGGCGATATGTTTATAATGGCTATGAACGATACCTAAAGCGTTATAACAATCTTCAATACGATCGCAAATAATCCTTACTGCGCGAATATCATAAAGATCCTCAAATTGCAGATGCTTACGCTCCATTTTGCGCCAGATACTATAAATGTGTTTAGGGCGACCATAAACTTCTGCACGAATATGATCTTTATTCATTAAATCTTGTAGATGTTCAACAAATTGATCAATATACAGTTCACGATCTAGGCGCTTTTCATGTAGCTTTTTAGCGATAAGGCGATATTCATCAGGATATAAGTAACGGAAACAAAAATCTTCAAGTTCCCATTTGAGTTGACCAATACCTAGACGATTTGCAAGTGGCGCATAGATATTAAAACACTCTTTAGCCGCTAAAACCTGCTCTTCTTGTGGGGCTGAGATTAAATCTCGTAAATAAGTAATGCGTTCAGCTAATTTAATGACGACACTGCGAAAATCATTGACCATAGCTAATAACATGCGACGAATACTATCAATTTGTTCCGTTGTCGCACTGCCATTACGAATTGCTCGTAAATGGCGAATTTCTTTCATTCTTACGATGCTGGAAATAATATTTGAAATTTCGCGATCGAAATCTTCAGGAATATCTTCTCGACGAATAATTTTGGTATCAACAAAAGGAAGTAATAACGCAGCACATAGACTATTAATATCCATATTGAGCGTTGATAAAATTTCGACCATTTCAATCGCATTTTGGAAGCAGTGGATCTGTTCTGGTGCACCGGCACTGTTTTCAAAACAAAAATCCCAAACTTCTTTGAACTTTTTATAAGAGGTCGGATTGGTTAATAATAATTCTTGACTGGTCCATCTTTCAATATCAAATTGTGCAAGAGAATAATGCTCTTCACTGTGTTGATGGGCTCCTCTAACTGATACCATAATTACTATCCTACTTCGTTAGCAGCAACATTGATTCAATGTGCTTAGTTTGTGGAAACATATCCAAAATAGCAACTTGAGCAATTTTATATCCTTTATCAATAAATTGCTTACAGTCTCTTGCTAGAGTAGCAGGGTTGCACGAGATGTAAACAATCTTTTCGGGTGCTATCTTCACAATTTCTTCTGCAGCATTATAAGCGCCTGCTCTTGCAGGATCTAATAATACTTTTTCAAATGTAGCATGATTCCATGTGTTAAATTGCTGTTTATCATCTAAATCATTGATTAAAAAATGTGTTTTAGCACAAATTTCTTTGTTATTTAATTGAGCATTGAATTTGGCTTTTTCAACCAGTGCACCGATGCCTTCAATCCCAGTAACCGATTTACTTAATGTTGCCATTGGCAATGAAAAATTACCCATTCCACAAAATAGATCTAATACATTATCTGATGGTTTTAATGTTAACCATTCCAAAGCTTGATTAACCATTTTTTGATTAATTTTGCTGTTTACTTGAATAAAATCAAGTGGACTAAAAGTTAACTTTAAATGATTGATTAAATAATAGTGTTCTTTGTTTCCAGTGATATGGACTAACTCTTCACCATAAAAGTAGAGTGAAATGTTCTGCACTTGGGCAAACTGTTTCAATAACTCGGTATCTTGAGATGTCATTGGCAAGGTATGCCTTAATACAATAATCACACCACTATCAACGGCGATTAATTCAATGTGGCCGAGTGCTTTTTTTTGGGTAATTTGGCGTAAGCAATTTTGTAACGGGGCAAGTAATAAATCTAATTGTTCAACTAATATCGGACAATGCTCAATATTGATTATTTGACTTGATTCTGCTTGACGAAATCCAATAAATAATTCACCTTTAACTAGATTGATTGCTAATCTTGCTCGCCTGCGATAATGGTAAGGTTGATCTGCAATAATTTGGGGTGAATCTTTAATAACACTAGCTAAATTTTGTCCACTTTCTTTTTGTAATAAGTTAATAAGCGCCGAGTATTTGGCTTGCTGTTGTAAATGTGATGAGATATGTTGTAGTTCACAACCTCCACATTTTTGATAATATTCACATTGAGGTTTAACCCGTTCGTTACTTTGATTGTAATATTTTATGACGGTCGCTTTTGCGTAATTTTTTTTATCTTCGGTCAGCTTAATATCAACGGTTTCATCAGGCAAGGCTGACTTGATAAAAATTGTTTTTCCGTTATGGCTAGCAACGCCTTGCCCAAAGGCATCAAGCGAAGAAACGGTAACGGTCAATTTTTGTGAGGTGAGCTTTTTTTTAGGTGGGGTGTAAAATTTAACCATAATCGTAAGTTTAAAATCTAAGTAAGTCTTTGTAACAATTCTTTTTTAACATGAACAGGCACTAAATTGGTAATATTGCCACCATGGTAAGCCACATCTTTAACAATAGTTGATGAAATAAAGCCCATTGCAATTGATGGCATCAAAAATATAGTATCTAAATCTGGCTTTAATGCGCGATTCATTTCAGCTAATTGCCTTTCATATTCAAAATCATGCGTTGTACGCACACCACGAACAACTACAGTCGCATTATGTGTTTGAGCAAAATTAGCCATTAAATTATCGAAACCAATCACTTCAACATTCAATAGGTGTTCAACCGCAGTCGAAGCTAAATTAACTCGTTCTTCTAAGGTGAAAAGGGTATTTTTATTAGGATTTTCTGCAACTGCAACAATTAAACGAGGAAAAAGTAATGATGCTCGAGTAATGAGATCAATATGCCCATTAGTAATTGGATCAAAAGTTCCAGGAAAGATAGCGGTTAAAGTTTTGCTTTTCATTTATTAGTTTATCCATTAGCAAAGATATGAATATCATACCTAATTTTAGCTTGGATTGTTAGTAAACTAGCCAAAAATCTTGTTTAAATTTAGCGGTAATCTAAAATAAAGTAATTGAATATTGTTAACTTTAGAAGTTATTGATTGAAATAAAGGATATTGAAGTGATTAGACTAATTAAAAGGAGTATGATAATTCTTTTGTTAATTTTACCCTATACAGGTAGTGCTAGTATGATCGAAAAAAGAGATCATTTGATCGGTTCTTATTATTTAGATGAAAATATTTTTATCAGAGAAGTTAAGGTAAAGGATAATAAACATAAACAAGAACCATTATTATTAGTTCATGGTGCTCGAGTTGCAGGTATTGGTTCTTTTGATTTACCTGTTCAAGGGGGATCGTTAGCAGAAGATTTAGCTCAAGCTGGGTTTGATGTCTATATTATTGATTTACGAGGATATGGTAAATCGAGTCGTCCTAAAGAGATGTCTCGACCTGCAAGTGAATCTAAACCATTAGTCCGCACGCCCGCCGCAATTGATGATTTAAAGTGCGCTGTGAATCAAATATTAAAATGGACAGATTCCAAAAAAATAAATATTTTGGGTTGGGCTACAGGTGGTCATTGGGCTGCCGCCTATGCTGAGCAACATAGTGATAGTGTTAATAAGTTAATTATTTATAATTCATTATATGGTGCTGTTGACGATCATAAATTATTAGGTAAAGGCTCAGTATTTGAAGACAAATTAAATCCAAAACAATTCAATCACAGTATTGGTGGTTATCAATTAAATACTAAAGAAAGTTTGTTTCAGGCTTGGGATTTAAGTATCCCTTTGGTTGAAAAAGATTTATGGCGGGATCCTTTAGTTGCTAATGCTTATGCTCAAGAGGCGATGAATTCTGATCCTGAATCTTTTTCTCATACACCTCCTCAATTTCGCTCACCAACAGGGACAATGGCAGATAGTTTTGAATTAGCTATTGGCCAAAAGCAGTGGCAAGCCAAACATTTATTGATGCCGATATTAGTTATTTTCTCGCAAAATGACTTTTGGAGCCGTAAAGCGGATGCTTTAGCTATTGTTAATGAAGCTAAGCAAGCACATTTGGTAGAAATACCCGATGGCACACATTTTGTGCATTTAGATCGTGCTGAAAAAGGGCGAAGTTTATTTGTTTCTTCTGTAGTTGATTTTCTTAATTCAGATAAATCAATTTAAAGAGTTTGTTATTTTGTTTTAATTATAAAAATCCAATAACAATTCGCCCATATATATTGTTTTTAAGGCTAAAAAGCCTTTACTCTATTTTTTTATGGATGAACACTATGATCGTTCATCCGTAATTAGTTATCTCATAACTTATCTATCATAAACTGGTAACAAATTTGATGATGATAAGTTTGATTCGGTTCTAAAAAACAGCTAGGTTGTGGCCAATCGGGATGATTTGGACTATCTGGTAGAAACTGCGCTTCTAACGCGATACCCGCAAAATTATGATATTCACCATTATGCCTATTCGGCGTATGTTGTAAAAAGTTACCCGTATAGATTTGTAGTGCAGGTAGGGTTGTGGCCACATTCATCTTCACTTTCTTATCGGCAGATATTAAATGAGCAGCAATAGGTTGTGATTTATCTAATAAATAAGCATGATCATAACCACTCGTGATTTGCCTTTCTGGGCTTTGAAGTAATTTATCAGAGATCAGCCTTGGTATTCGTAAATCCATATCGTTATGGCTAACGCTAACTAAATCACTGTTTGGGATACCGTCGCGATCGACGGGTAAATAAAAGTCAGCATTCACTTGCAAGGTATGATTAAGGATATCTTTGCTAGTTTCTCCATCCAAATTAAAATAAGCATGATTGGTTAGATTGACTGGGGTTGTTTTGGTCGTGATAGCATTAAAAGAGATAATAACTTGATTGTCATCAGTGAGTTTATAGGTTACTTCGACCTTGATCTCACCAGGGAACCCTTGATCTCCATCTGGTGAAATCAATGCAAAGGTGACCTGCTTGTCAGCTTGAGATTGGATGTGCCACAGTTGTTTATCAAACCCTAATTTGCCACCATGCAGTTGGTTTACTCCTTGATTGGCAGTCAGTGAGTAGCTTTTTTCGTTGACCTTGATGGTCGCGTTTGCAATTCGGTTAGCATATCGCCCAATGGTCGCGCCTAGATAGGCATCTTGCTGTGCATATTGTTCAAAAGTTTTACAACCAAGTAAGACTTCTCGATTTTGTCCTGCAACGGGTAGTTCACATGAAAGCCAAGTTGCTCCCCAGTTTGAGAGTTTAATGCTCATACCCTGTTTATTTGAAAGTGTAATAATCTGTTTTATAGGCATAAAGCGTGCACTCCTTTGCTTGGTTTGCAGATATAAAAATCTTCTTTGATACCAAATTTTTTAAAATAATTATCATTAACCACTGCTTTGATATCATCAACTTTATTTTTGGGTACGAGTGCGACAACACAACCGCCAAAACCACCACCTGTCATGCGTACGCCACCTTGATCGCCAAGTTTATTGTGAATTATCTCAACCAGATAATCAATGGCAGGCACAGTGATTTCAAAATCATCACGCATAGAGTTATGGCTTTGCGCCATAAGATTTGATAAAGATGTATAGTCGCTGTTTGCCAACGCTGAAGCGGCTTTTAAGGTACGTTCATTTTCAGTGATTATGTGACGAGCGCGTTTAAAAACGATAGGATCAAGCTTACTTTCAATTTGTTTCAATTCATCTAACGTTACATCGCGTAATGCTTTTACCCCAAGAGCTTTAGCTGCTGCTTCGCATTGTTGGCGACGACTATTGTATTCGCTATCGACTAAACCACGTTTGATATTTGAGTTAATAATTACTACTGCAAACTCTTCAGGTATTGAAACAGGGAATGCTTCTAACGATCGGCAATCAATCAATAAGGCATGTTGTGTTTGTCCAAGTGCGGAGATGAGTTGATCCATAATACCGCAATTACAACCAACAAATTGATTTTCAGCCTCTTGACCAATCAAAGCTAATTGGGTGCCATCTAATGGCAAATCATATAAAACTTGGAACATTTTAGCTACGGCAACTTCAAGGGATGCTGATGAGCTTAATCCCGCACCTTGTGGTACATCACCACTAATGGCGAGATCAACGCCATGAATATTATCAGTATGTTTTTTTAGATGTTTGACTACGCCGCGTACATAATTGGCCCATTGGTATTTTGGATGTTTTTCAATGGGAAAATCCAATGAAAATTCATCTTGCTCATTATTATAGTCAACCGCAATGACCCGAATCAGATTATCTGAACGTTTATGGCAGCTAATTACTGTTTGATAATTAATAGCGCAAGGTAGTACAAATCCATCATTATAATCTGTATGTTCCCCGATTAAATTTACGCGGCCAGGCGCTTGTATCAACGTATCTGGTTTATAGCCAAATTTAGTTTCAAATGCTTGCGAAGTTTTATTAATTAATTCTTTCATCTATTTATCCTTTATATCTTTATAATGAACATCACTTACATTACGCAGTCTTTCGGCTGCCTGTTCTGGCGTTAAATCTCGTTGTACTTCGGCTAGCATTTCGTAACCGACCATAAATTTTTTGACTGTCGCTGAACGTAACAAAGGGGGATAAAAGTGAGCATGTACTTGCCAATAGTCATTTTTATTTTCCATAAATGGTGCGCCATGCCAACCCATTGAATAAGGAAAAGAGCAGCGAAATAAATTATCGTAACGACTGGTTAATTTTTTGAGTGCAATCGCTAAATCACTTTGTTGATCGCTTGTTAACAGGGTTAATTGTGGAATATGTGTTTTGGGTAACAGAAGTGTTTCAAATGGCCAGATTGCCCAAAAAGGAACCACCGCCAACCAATATTGAGTTTCAACGACAATTCGCTCACGATTTATGAGTTCTTTTTCAACATAATCAATTAATAAATTACGTTGATATTTTTCATAATAATTGCGCATATTGAGATCTTCGCGCACAATTTCGTTGGGTAAAAAACTATTTGCCCAAATTTGTCCATGCGGGTGAGGGTTAGAACACCCCATTACTGAACCTTTATTTTCGAACACTTGTACCCAAGGATATTTTTTACTTAATTCCTGTTGTTGAGTGATCCATGTTTTAATCACTCTTTCAATGGCAGATAAATCCAGTTCTGGCAAAGTTTTACTGTGATCTGGTGAAAAGCAGATAACACGGCTGGTGCCTTTAGCGCTTTGCATTTGAAACAGTGGATCATCGTTAACTGGTGAATTTGGCGTATCTTCCATTAACGCAGCAAAATCATTGGTAAATACAAATGTCCCTTTATAATCGGGATTGATATCACCCGTGACTCGCTGGTTACCTGCACACAAAAAACAAGTTGGATCGTGACTTGGTTTTTGCTCCTCATTTATCTCTTCTTGTTGTCCTTGCCAAGGGCGTTTTGCTCTATGTGGTGAAACAAGTACCCATTGATTGGTCAATGGATTATAACGACGATGAGGATGATCAACTGGGTTAAAAATATCCATTTTTTGCCTCTTCAATTATGATTTTGCTGCTATTATTCTCAAACTATAATTCAATCAGGATAACCTTGTGGATTATTAGATTGCCAATTCCATGAATCTTTTACCATATCATCAAGCGTGAGTTTGGTTTTCCAACCTAATATTTGCTCGGCTTTGTTAGCATCGGCCCAGAAAGCGGGTAAATCACCTGCTCGGCGTGGTGCAAAATGCCAATTAAGTGGTTTACCAGAGGCTTTTTCAAAAGCTTTAATAACTTGTAAAACACTGTAGCCAACACCAGAACCTAAATTATAAATATTAATTCCAGCTTTATTTTGATCAGCTTTTAGAGCGGCAATGTGTCCGTCAGCCAAATCTACAACGTGAATAAAATCACGTACACAAGTGCCATCTTCTGTTGGATAATCATTACCAAATACAGCGAGTGACTCTCGTTTACCCACTGCAACTTGAGTAATATAGGGCATCAGATTATTTGGAATGCCTAAAGGATCTTCACCCATTAAACCACTAGGATGAGCACCAACAGGGTTAAAATAGCGTAGCAGTGTTAGTGACCAATCAGGTTCGGCAACGGCTAAATCCATCATACATTGTTCTACCATAAGTTTACTTTTACCATATGGACTAGTAGGTAATCCTTGCGGTAACGTTTCAACATAAGGAACAGGTGCTAATTCACCGTAGACGGTGGCTGAAGAACTGAATACCAATTGTTTCACGCCAGCATCACGCATCGCTTTCATTAAAACAATGCTGCCATACACATTATTTTCATAATATTCAAGTGGTTTGTATACCGATTCACCAACAGCTTTTAAACCAGCAAAATGAATAACGGCTTTGATGTCATGTTCTTTAAAAATTGTGGCTAATAATTTTGCATCACATACATCTCCTTGGTAAAAGACAACAGGCTTCCCTGTGATCGTTTGTATTCTCTCTAATACTGATGCTTTACTATTGAATAAATTGTCAATAATAATTGGTGTATAGCCTGATTGAATTAGTTGGACACAAGTATGGCTACCTATATATCCACAACCACCCGTTACTAATATTTTCATCTAAATACCTTAATTTATGCTAATTATGTTTAGTGAATCTAGATTAATTACTTGATTCTTGTTTTTTTGTATATTTAAAAACATCCCATGGTCCACGTCCTGATAACGTGAAAGACGAAATCAGTGTAAAACTAAATGCGATGAAGCCAAGGACTAAATAAGCTCCTTCAAAACCAATTTTAACATACATCAAACCCGCAAACGTAGACATAAACATGATAGATAATTGTTTTGCAAAACAAAATGCAATTAAGTAAACGGTTGCTGATAAGCGGATAGGAAAGTGCTTAGTTATATATTTAAAGGCGCCAACAAGTAATAATGGTGCTTCAAACATGTGTAATGTTTTTAATATTATTACTTCAACTGCGGTGCTAGCAAACGCTGAGCCAGTTATGCGAATTGACATGATTATACCCGCAATCAATAAGGTATTTTTACTGCCGATTTTCATTACAATTATTGGTGCAAAAAACATTACCGTAGCATTTAAAAATTCACCAAGTGTTGTGACATAACCAAATGCCTCACGACCAACTTGTTCACTAGAAAAGAACGAGGTAAAAAAGTTAGCAAACTGTTGGTCAAACACATCATAAGTACATGCCACACCAACGATATAAAGCATAAAGAACCATGTTTTACGCATGCTGAGTAAATCTAAAGCTTGTTTTATATTAAAAGGTTCAGGTTTATTTAATCCCATTTGCTCGACAACATCCGTTGTTGAAGTTCTTGCTGGATCAGCGATCTTGACTAAAACTAGAAGAATCAGGGCAAATCCAGAGCATAACCAATAAACAGCATTGACGTTTTTTGATATCATAATCCCAACAAATGAAGCACAAATTGCCCATCCAAAACAACCAAACATACGACTGCGACCAAATTCAAAACCGCTACGACGACTGATTTTTTCAACTAAAGCTTCTATAGATGGAGCCCCTCCACTAAATACCATGCCTAGATAAAATCCACCCACAATTGCGCCTAGTGTGACATTAAATTTGAGTAGGGGGCCAAATACGAAAATGAAGAATGGTCCAAACAATACTAATAGCAGGGTAATAATCCAAAGAAGATGCTTTTTTAATCCCAATTTATCTGAAATCAAGCCAAAAATAGGTTGGAAAACTAACGCAAATAGCGAAATAAATGAAAAAACGTATCCTGTACTTGCTTGGTCTAGTCCAATCATTTTTAACCAAACTGGAAAAAATGGGACATAGGCTCCCATAATAAAAAAGTAAAGGAAAAAGTAGAGGCTAAACACCCAATAATTCTTATTATGCAGTGATGACGTAATGTTTTGATTCATGATGAACTTCCTTTGTTGAGCTTTAAATGATTTGCATCATTTAGAAATCGTTTACACTTTTATTTATCTAAAAATTTATTGGTTTAAATTAATACTATCACTTTAAATATCCCAAAAAAGTGATCTAGTTAACATTTTATGAAATCGATTACATTTGATATTTTTCTATTATTTGTCAAAAAGTTTCAGGTTACACTAACGTTTCAGTATATTTTTATTTTATTTTTATTATTGTTTACGATAATAATAATCAAGACAGTAGGGATTTAATCAATAATTGCGCGAATCGAATAAATTTTTTAATTCTTTCGCATTTGGATTTGCACTAAAGAAAAGTAATTTATGAAACCGATTACAGCTGCTTGGCAGCAAAGGTATTTAATGGATTATCATTTATTAGATTGATTGCTAACTTCTTTATGGGAAGATTAAAAATAGCGATTAAAAATGAAATTAAAAATGAAATTAAAATCGTTGTGATATGGCTATACCCAATTTACTATTGTACTTGTGATAGATTAATAATCTGATTCAACTAAATCGATGGACTTTTTCATCCTAATGACCAATAAATTTTTTTCTTAGTATTGTATTGAATCATAGTAAAAGCTAATTTTTTATTTGTGTCTATTTTATCTCATTTTTAAAAATAAACAGTTTTCAGTAAATATGCTGTGCATATTCTGTCCAAGTATGTTTTTGGGATTGGCTTATTGTTAGAAATCTTTTATTGGGGTATTTGGTTGGGTATTTTAACTTAATTATTGAAAAAAGTTAGAAGAGTAGGTGATTATATCTGCGGGTATTCACTCAGAAAAAAGAGCAAGTTTTCCACCGATGAGTGTCGATGGAAACTATTTCTTATAGAAAAACTAAATGACTACTCATTCTTGTCCAAACGTTTTGCAAAATCTGCCCAATCATAATAACCATCACTATTGACAGAAGCATTTTCCAACTGTAATTGATAATGTTGTGGTGGATTATTGATATCGATTGCCTGTCCGGTATAAAGTTGTTCAAAACTTTGATATACGTATTCGGCTTTAAAAAAGTATTTGCCAGATGATATATGGCGATAACGTTGGAAGATAACCATTCCTCCGATTGGGGTATTTTCACATTGGTTTGGTAGTTGGTATGGTGCAAAATCTAAAGCACCAAGTAATGCTGCAATGGTACTATCGTGACCAACAAGTAAATTTACCTTATGCTGTTTATTATGCAGTAAATCATCGATTTTATTGATTAATAGTTTACTAATATGTTGAGCAATGGTTTTGGTGTGAAATACTAAATCAATATAGTGGTTACGAATTTGTATTATTTGTTGCCATTGTTCTTGGCTGGTGATTTTGCCCCACGCAATCTGATCTTTTGGAAATGCAGAATAATATTGTAATAAGAAAGCATCAACAGCACAAATTCCGATAGCTAATGGGCCATGTAATTCAGGTTCTTCATTTTTCTTAAAATAGAGTTCATAAGGGATATCAGCAAAATCACATTGATATTGAGCATATAATTGTGAATGCGGATACTCCAATATATCTGAAACCATTTGATAAGCAGGCGCTAAATTTTTAAAAATTGCCCCAGCTTTATCAGCCTCTTCAATATCGTTTAATACAGCTTGTTTTATTTCTGGCGAATCATCTTGCACACTTGGATCAAAAATCGGATCCATTTTTTCAATGGTATATTTGTGATGGATAGGAATATCATAACCCGCAAAAGCGCCATTAACCAAAAATTGGGCTGTTGCTACCGTTCTTTGAAGGCTGTTAGCATAAACATAGATATCTGGATTTTCTGGTTCAATATTAATATTTTTTTGTTCAAGCCATTGTGATAGATAGTGTCCAAAGAAAGCTTCTAATACACCACCCCGTGTCGTTAAATAACCATAAGCATGATCCCAGCTAGGCCATTTTAATGGACTGGACTTTTCTAAAAATGCTAGTGTGTTTTGTAACGGAGTGCGGATACCGTGACGACTTAATATAACGACTTTGTCTAATTGGTATTGATTGTTGTTCATTTAGTTATCCATCCTTGTTTATGCAAATAATTTAAAATGAAATCTCGTTGCCCTTTGATAATTGTTTCTGCAATTTTATCACTCCAACCATTCGTTTTTTGATTAGTCAGTCGATGACCATAGTATTGACGCATCTGAGTATCATATTGTGCTAATAATTGATGATTGATTGGTTGATAGTGATTTTCAAAGAAAACTAATTCTTTCGGTAATCTTGGTTTTATATCTGGATTTTGGTCAGGATAACCAATACAAAGCCCAAAAAGCGGAAGAACATATTTAGGTAAGGCAAGTAATTGTGTTACTTTCTCAATATTGTTGCGTAATCCACCAATATAAACCGTACCTAAACCTAATGATTCTGCCGCAATAACGGTATTTTGTGCCATAAAAGCCGTATCAATGCAACCCACTAAAAGTTGTTCTGCTTTTTCAAGAGGAATAGTTGGATCAATTTGAAAATGCCGATTAAAATCGGCACAGAATACCCAAAATTCAGGAGCTTGATTTATATAGCTTTGATCCCCTGAATAATGTGCTAGTTTTGATCGATTCTCGCTATCAGTGATTCTAATTATTGTAGCGCATTGTAGAAAATTGGAGCTTGGAGCCGATTGTGCAGCTTGAACAAGTAATTCTATTTGCTCGTTGGTTAACGCCGTTGATTGGTAGGACCGAATTGAACGACGATGATAGATTAAATCAATTGTTTTATTTTGCATAATGACTCCTTGTTACGCTATTTTTTTCTGAACTGTAAATCCCAAACGCCATGCCCTAAATTTTGACCACGTTTTTCAAATTTGGTAATAGGGCGATCTTCGGGTCTTGGAATGTAGTCGCCTGTCGCTGATAAATTTTCAAAACCTTCAGCTTCGGTTAAAACCTCTAACATATGTTCAGCATAATTTTGCCAGTCGGTAGCTAAATGTAAAATACCGCCTTCTTTCAATTTTTGCCGAATTAATTGTACAAATTGTGGTTGAATAATGCGGCGTTTGTTGTGTCTTGCTTTATGCCATGGATCGGGAAAGAATATTTGCACTTTATCTAATGAATGATTAGGGATCATATTTTCTAAAACTTCAACCGCATCATGACACATTACTTTTAAATTGGATAATTGGTTTTCTTCAATAGCCATTAAACAAGCGCCAACACCAGGCTTATGAACTTCAATCCCCAGAAAATTTTTATCCGGTGCATTTCGAGCCATTTCAACTAATGATGCCCCCATGCCGAATCCTATTTCTAAAACGACAGGTTTATTTTCATCAAAGCATATAGGTGAGTTTGAATGATATTCAATGCCAAATAGTGGCCATAAATTGTTTAATGCTTGTTCTTGACCTTTAGTTAAACGACCTTGTCGTAATACAAAACTTCGGATAGTTCTTTTGGATTTGATTTCTGGGTTATTGCTATTTAATTTTTCGTTCATCACGTTATCTACTTAGATTGTGGAATTTGGTAAAATTTATTAATGGATTTGTGTGTTAGTTTACTCGATTTTAGGTTCTCAGCCAAAGTATCTTAAAGGCAAATTTTTTTAATTCGCAATTTTGATATATATATCAAATATTTTTGTTAAATTTTTATATTATGGTTGAGCATAATAGATAAATAATTATATAATTATGGCTCCGATTTAACCGATTACGAATAAAGTAATCATAATAACATGCTTGAGGATTTCTCGTGCCTGATATGAAGCTTTTTGCTGGTAATGCCACACCCGAACTAGCAAAACGTATAGCTAATCGTCTTTATACTTCTCTTGGTGACATTGTCGTAGGCCGTTTTAGTGATGGTGAAGTAAATGTCCAAATTAATGAAAATGTCCGTGGTGAAGATGTTTTTATTATTCAATCAACTTGCGCGCCAACCAATGACAATTTAATGGAATTACTAGTAATGATTGATGCAATGCGTCGTGCATCTGCTGGTCGTATTACTGCTGTTATTCCATATTTTGGTTATGCGAGGCAAGATCGTCGAGTTCGTTCTGCTCGTGTGCCTATTACCGCTAAAGTCGTCGCTGACTTTTTATCAACCGTTGGTGTTGATAGAGTATTGACAGTCGATCTTCATGCTGAACAGATTCAAGGTTTCTTTGATG
>CAMLMY010000010.1 GCA_946481345.1 uncultured Gilliamella sp.
ATCAGTAAAATCAGACATAGTAAAAGATCTTCTTTATTTGACTGAATAAAAGTGGCTTTGTAAAAAAGTTTCAGGTAATACCTACGTTTCAGTAAAAAATGGCTGGGATAATGGTATGAGTTGTAATGATCTAACGTTAAATGCTCGTATTTATCAGTAAAATCAGACATAGTAAAAGATCTTCTTTTTTAACTGAATAAAAGTAGGTTTATAAAAAAGTTTCAGGTTACACCTACGTTTCAGTAAAAAATGGTTAGGATAATATGAGTTGTAGTGATTTAACGTTAAATGCCCGCAAATATCAGTAAAATCAGACATAGTAAAAGATCTTCTTTTTTGATTAAAAAAGTGGATTTGCAAAAAAGTTTCAGGTAACACCTACGTTTCAGTAAAAAATGGTTAGGATAATAGTATGAGTTGTAATGCTCTAATACTATATGCCACATCTATCAGTAAAAAAAGACCAGTGTATGGATTGTTAAATAGCGTTCAAAAAAGTGATCAATATAAAATAATTGAATACGCCCATTTTTTAATTGATGTCGTTGTAGATCGGTTCATAAAAACTCATTTGATCCAAAAAAATTAAAAATTAGATTGAATGTTGCAACCTAACTCAACATAAGTAAACAAATGAATATTTTTGATATCAAAGTAATATATAACGATTTGATTATTTATGCTTTGCACGGATATGGCTATCGTGTAATATAGTCGGCATCGTACAAATGAAATAATTGTGAATGTTCTATGAAATCACCTATAAAATTACTTTCTATACTTTTAATTACATTGACATTATTGGGATGTGGACTGAAAGGACCTCTTTATATGCCTGCTGAAAACTCAACAGCATCAATGGATTCGGATTCAATTAACCAAACATCATAATGGAATAGCTTATGGATTTTCTACATTATCAAAACGGTCAATTATTTGCTAATCAAGTTGCTATATCTGATTTAGCTGAGCAGTATGGTACACCATTATATGTCTATTCATCAGATTATATCACTAAACAGTTTTTAGCTTATCAACAAGCTTTAACCGATACGAACCACTTAATCTGTTATGCAGTTAAGGCTAACAGTAATTTATCCGTATTAAAACAATTGGCAAATTTAGGCGCAGGATTTGATATTGTATCTCAGGGTGAGTTGGAACGCGTGCTAAAAGCGGGGGCAGATGCTAACAAAGTCGTCTTTTCTGGTGTGGCAAAATCAATTGTTGAAATTGAACGTGCACTGACAGTGGGTATCAAATGTTTTAATGTTGAGTCCGAACCTGAGCTTTACCGAATCAATGATATTGCTAAAAGATTAAATAAGATTGCAGCAATTTCATTAAGAATTAACCCCGATGTTGATGCCAAAACTCATCCTTATATTTCAACCGGATTACGTGAAAATAAATTTGGTATTAGCTATCAGTTAGCGTTGGATGTGTATCGTAAAGCCCAATCATTATCGAATATCAAAATAGCAGGCATTGACTGTCATATCGGTTCTCAGTTAACTGAATTATCGCCATTTTTAGATGCGGCTGATCGTATTGTGGCATTAGTTGACGAATTAAACGCTAATGACATTAATATTGAACATATTGATTTAGGTGGTGGACTTGGTGTTTGTTATAATGATGAAAAAACCATATCACCTTTACAACTTGTTACTGAGTTGAAAAAGAAATTTGCCAAATACGCTAATGTTGAGCTTCTCTTTGAGCCGGGTCGTTGTATTGTGGCCAATGCGGGACTATTAATTACAAAAGTAGAATATACTAAGCATCAAGATGGTAATCATTTTGCCATTGTGGATGCGGGTATGAACGATTTAATTAGACCAGCCCTATATGACGCTTGGATGCGAGTTTTACCAGCAAAAGAACCAAAATCATCAGATGAGACCTTGATATATAATGTCGTCGGCCCAATTTGTGAATCAAGTGATGTGTTGGCTTATCAACGTGAGCTTTCGGTTCAACAAGATGATTTGTTAGTGGTTTGTAGTGCTGGTGCTTATGGATTTAGTATGGCATCGAATTATAACAGTCACCCAAGACCTGCAGAGGTGATGCTAATTGGCGAGCAACAACATAAAATTATTCGCCAGCGAGAGTCATTTGACGATTTATGGCGAGGTGAATCTCTATAATAAATAAAATTTCTGATGATTTAGAAATTCAGTGATAGGGTTTCATTCATCAGTCATTGTGATGACCTTATTAGGTTATATAACTCAATAGATAATTATGTTTTTTTTAATAGAAGGTAGAAATAGATGAACTTTTCAAAAATGCATGGACTCGGAAATGATTTTATGGTCATTGATGCGGTAACCCAAAATGTTCATCTTTCGACTGAAATGATTAAACGTCTTGCTGATAGATATACTGGAGTTGGTTTTGATCAACTTTTGATTGTTGAGCCTCCTTATGCTCCAGATACCGATTTTCATTATCGAATTTTTAATGCTGATGGTAGTGAGGTTCAGCAGTGTGGAAATGGAGCTCGTTGTTTTGCGCGTTTTGTTCGCTTAAAAGGTTTGACTAAAAAACGGACTTTAAAAGTTAGCACGATGAAAGGTAATATTGTGTTAACTGTTAATGATGATGAGACGGTAAGAGTCAATATGGGGCAGCCTACTTTTGAGCCGAGCAAAGTACCATTTAAAGCAATCAAAGAAGAAAAAACATACATCATTCGTGCCCAAGAGCGCACAATATTATGTGGCGTTGCTTCAATGGGTAATCCGCATTGTGTTCTTCAAGTGGATAATGTCATTACCGCAGAAGTAGAAAAATTAGGACCATTATTGGAGTCGCACGAACGTTTTCCTGAACGAGCCAATATTGGTTTTATGCATATTATCGATCGTAATAATATCAATTTACGCGTATTTGAACGTGGCGTTGGTGAAACTCAAGCTTGTGGAACTGGAGCATGTGCTGCTGTCGCGGTTGGTATTAATCAAGGATTGCTTAACAGCAAAGTTAAAGTAAACCTGCCTGGGGGTAAGTTAGTCATAGAATGGCAAGGAGCAAATAAACCGCTTTATATGACAGGCCCCGCTACGCATGTTTACGATGGATTTATTGCGATTTAGATTTGGTTTGATAGTAAAGTCGATTAGTAAAATTTCATTCTTGGTTAATAAATTATTTAAAAAAACTAACTATTATGATTTTAAGTAATTTTTTAGACTAGTGTGTCATATCGGTTATAACAGAGATTCAGCATGGTTGCTAAAACAACACAATCTTATAAAACAAAAAATACAAAACCAACAACTCGTAAAATGAAATTGAATGATGAGATGGTTAGTAAATATTTGAATGACAATCCAGATTTTTTTATTAGAAACGCAAGTCTTTTTGAAAATATGCGCATTCCTCACCCAATTAGAGGAGGCGTTTCACTCCCTGAATGGCAAATGGCAAGGCAGCGCAATAAAATTAGTCATCTTGAGGCTGAAATAACCTTGTTAATGGAATATGCGCGTTCTAATGAATTGTTGTTTAATCAATTTATGGATCTGCAAATTCAAATATTTAAAGCTGATGATCTTGATGAATTGGTACAAATATTAAAAAATTGGGCAAAATCGTTGGGTCTTAATGGTGCTTATTTATATCTTTTTGATGATAAATGGTTAATTAACGCCCCATCAAAATATCAACACTATGCTTTAAATCGTTCAGGTTTTGATTTTATTCGAGTTAGGCATCTACAATACAGCAACCAATATCTAGGTCCATTAAATACTACTGAACTGGATTTTTTATTATCTGAACGTAATTATATCGGTTCTGTTGCTTTATCCTTATTAGGACAATTTGGTGATTTGGGGATCTTAATGTTTACCAGTTCTGATCCGCATCATTATCAAGAAAAACAAGGTACACTATTATTGGAAAAAGTGAGTCAACTATTACCTATATTAATTGAAAAATGGGTTATGCGAAAAAAATAAGGTAAGTTATGATTCAATCCTCTCAAAATAATCTTTGTTTACTAACCGAACCGGTTGAGCGTTTTTTAAATTATCTAAAATCGGAAAAACAGCTTAGCCTAAATACCCAAGTCAATTATCGACGTCAGCTTTATGCGCTTATCGCCATCGCAAAAGAAGTGGGCATCACCAAATGGCAGGATGTAGATTCATCGGCAGTAAGATTATTAATTAGTCATAGCAAACGAACCGGTTTACAGGCAAGAAGTTTATCTTTAAGGTTATCGGCGCTACGCAGTTTTTGTGATTGGATGATAAAAAATGAATCTATTAGTGCCAATCCCGCTCGTGGTGTTTTAAATCCTAAATTAGGGCAACATCTACCTAAAAATATTGACATTGATGAAATTAATCAATTGCTGGATATTAATTGTAATGATCCCCTTTCAGTACGCGATAGAGCAATGCTTGAACTTATGTATGGTTCAGGTCTACGATTGTCAGAATTAGTCAATCTTAATTGCCGTGAATTGAACTTGAATGAGGGCGAAGTCCGAGTGATGGGTAAGGGAAGCAAAGAGCGAAAATTACCATTAGGTTATGAGTCTATTAAATGGATTAATAATTGGTTATCAATGCGTAATTTATTGGATCCCAAGGATGATGCCTTATTTATCTCCAAATTAGGTAAACGCATTTCACCTCGTAATGTCGAAAAAAGATTTGCACAATGGGGTGTTAAACGCGGATTATCAGTGCATGTTCATCCGCATAAATTACGGCACTCATTTGCCACTCATATGTTAGAATCAAGTGGTGATTTGCGAGCCGTACAAGAGTTGTTAGGTCATGCAGATTTATCGACCACACAAGTTTATACTCATTTAGATTTTTCACATCTGTCTGAAGTTTATGATTCTACCCATCCAAGAGCGAAAAGAGGAAACAAGTAATGCATATTTATCGTTCCATGAACACAATTAAGGCAATCACTTTCGATCTGGATGATACTTTATATGATAATAGTGACATTGTTGAAAAATCCGAAGAGGAAATTGTCAAATATTTACAGCGTTATGACGGTTTACAGCATTTGACCGTATCAGGACTGCATTTAGAGAAAAAAGCGGTGCTTGTTGCGAATCCAGAAATTTATCATGATGTTGTAGTTTGGCGAATTGAAACCATCAAATCTCTTTTAAATAAAGCAAAAATTCCATCAGAAAAATGGTCAAACATTATTGACGAAACAATGGATACATTTAATTTTTGGCGTCATAAAATGCATGTTCCACCGTCGACGCACGCCTTATTAACTAAATTAGCATCCAAAGTCCCTTTAGCGGTGATCACCAATGGTAATGTTGAGGTTAATAAAATTGGATTAAGTGATTACTTTCAATTTTCTTTACGTGGGGGCGCTGATGGACGTTCAAAACCTTTTCCTGAAATTTTTAATTTAGCGATTTCCAAATTGGGTGTACCAGCAGGTAACATATTACATGTAGGTGATAACTTGTTAACCGATGTGAATGGTGCCATCAATAATGGTTTATTAGCCTGTTGGATAAATATCTTTAATCAAGATATTTTTCATCTTGCCGATGCTCGATGTTTACCCCATATTGAGATAAGCCAATTGCTTGAATTGGATAATCTGTTATAATTTTGTAAATATCTGTATAAATAGACAGTAAGGCTAAGTAGGATTTACATTTAATTAAAAACCTTTCTTTATATCCTATTTATTTACAGTCAATAAACAATATTTAGATACACAATGAATATATTTGTAATGCTTATGAAATTGAAACCAACTCGTATTTGTTATAACCAAAATAGGTTTAAATATAATGGAAATTAAAAAATCATTATTAGAAGACCTCAATACCGAACAACAAAATGCAGTGACTACTGATAACCAATATACTGTTGTACTTGCAGGTGCTGGAAGTGGTAAAACACGTGTGTTAGTTCACCGAATTGCATGGCTGTGCATGGAAAAACATTACTCTTCCCAATCCATCTTTGCCGTAACTTTTACGAATAAAGCGGCGGTTGAAATGCAAGAGCGTATCCAAGCATTAGTTGGCGAAGGGTATTTTAGTGGGATGTGGATTGGTACTTTTCACGGATTAACTCATCGTTTGTTACGGATGTTTTCACAGCAAGCCAAATTACCTTCTAACTTTCAGCTTATTGACTCGGAAGATCAGATTCGTCTTATTAAACGAATTTTTCGAGAGAATAAAGTTGATGAAAAACAGTGGTCAGCGAAAGAGTGTGCCGCTTTTATCTCTAATCAAAAAGAGATGGGATTACGAGCTAATGACATCGCACCTGAAGATCCTAAGCAAATAATGTGGCAAACCATTTATCGAGATTATCAAGCAATTTGTGACAGAGTTGGATATGTTGATTTTTCGGAATTAATTTTACGATCTTATGAACTGCTCAACCAAAATCATGATGTACTAAATTATTGTCATCAGCGTTTTTCTAATATTTTAATTGATGAGTTCCAAGATACGAACTTAATTCAATATCGATTAGTAAAAAAATTGGCTGGCGATACCGCTAACGTCATGATTGTTGGTGATGACGATCAATCCATCTATAGCTGGCGTGGTGCTAATGCCGATAACTTACAGTTGTTTATTAATGACTATCCAGATACTGAAATCATCCGTCTAGAACAAAACTATCGTTCAACCAGTAATATTTTAGATGCGGCTAACATTTTAATCGCCAAAAATCAAAATCGCTTAGGTAAAAACCTATGGACGGATAGTGGCGAAGGTGAAAAGATTTCACTCTATGTCGGTTTTAATGATATTGATGAAGCAAGATTTGTAATTGGTCAAATCAAAAAACGTCATGAAGAAGGTGATAAATATTCAAGCTGTGCCATTTTATACCGTAATAATGTTCAATCGCGTATTTTTGAAGATACGTTATTACAAGCAGGATTACCGTACCAAATTTATGGTTCAATACGCTTTTATGAACGGCAAGAGGTTAAACTAGCACTGGCATATTTGCGTTTACTGCATGATCACAGCAATGATATGGCTTTTGAAGCGACTGTCAATACTCCAACCCGCGGTATTGGTAATGTTACACTTGATAAAGTGAGACTTACTGCTAAACAACATAATCTTTCATTATGGGATGCTTGTTTAATGTTAATCCAAACCAATGCATTAACTGAAAGACAGCGCTCAGGTTTGAGTCGTTTTCTTGAATTGATGGCATCAATTCATGAAGAAGTGGGACAGTTGCCATTTTATCAGCAACTTGATGTAATGATTAAATTATCTGGTGTGCAGCAAATGTATGAGCAAGAGCCAGGAATTAAAGGACAATCACGGTTAGAAAATCTTGAAGAACTGGTGTCGGCTGCGGAACAATTTTTCCATAACAATGAAAACACAGTTATTCAGGATAATGTAACGGGTAAAACACTCACTGTACTCGAGTCCTTTTTAGCTTTTACCTCACTAGAAAGCCGCGATGTTGTCAAAGCTCAAGATTCAGTGCAGTTAATGACGTTGCATTCAGCTAAAGGATTAGAGTTTGATAATGTTTTCATTGTCGGATTAGAAGAAGGTCTCTTTCCTGCACAACGTTCAGTGAAAGATAATGACCGCATGGAAGAAGAGCGACGCTTAGCCTATGTTGGTATCACTCGTGCTCGAAAACATTTGACATTAACTTTATGTGAATTAAGACGACTTTACGGCCGCGAAGAACGCAATTTACCTTCTCGTTTTTTAGCGGAATTACCGGTTGATCGATTAAACGAAGTTAGTTATCGAGGTATGATCACCTCATCTGATTTTAAATCGAATGATCTAAACAAAAAAGACCTCAGTAAAAATGAGCAATTTATTCTTGATCGTAAAAAATCCTATCTTGAAAAACAACGCGAAAGTGAGGGTTATATTTTAGGTCGAAAAGTTAAACACCATCGCTTTGGAGAAGGCACCATTATCAATCTTGATGGCGAGGGTGATCATAAACGCGTTCAAATTGCCTTTGTTGATGAAGGGGTTAAATGGTTGGTGATTAAATTAGCTAATCTTACTTTACTTTAATATTGAAAACTTGAGTAATAATAAAGGCAAAAATTTAATTTGCCTTACCTATTTTTAGAACTTTGTCGTTATATTGTCGCTTGATCCGTTACCGATTGGGAGAAGATTTGATCAAACGATTGCTTAGTGCGAGTGCATACCCAATCATTTTCTGAATAATCAAAATGATAGCCTTGTTTTTCTGTCGCTAGCCAAACTTGGAAAAGGGGTTCTTGAGTATTGACGATAATTTTACTGTAATTGGGAAAAGTTATGGTAATCACATTACCATTTATTTCATAATCAATGTCAATGTCTTGTTCTTCGGCAAAGTGATCTAAAAATAATTCGATCTTATTAAATAGTTGATCGGTAATAGCATGAAATTCAGTGATGTTCATAGGAAATTAATCAATATTGATGTAGTAAAATGATATTAGCATAATCGATAACTATCTGCCACAAGAAGTGGCAGGCAGATATCAACAAAAAATCAGTAATATTTAATGAGCAATAGATAATGAACAACCAACAATTAACAACCGACGTTGTTCATTATTGTCAATTGCATTTGCCCATTGGTTAGGCGTGTCATTGGTACTCACCAAACGACCATCACCAAAGTAATTTTCAAATAATTGGATTATTCCTTTGGCGATTTCTTTCTTGTCACAGTTTGCGAAATGTTGAATCACAATTGATCGGTATGTGATTTTTTCACCTTCACTATTTTCTTGCACGAGTGGAGGAATAAAATTCACCACCTCATTAAATACGCGAATTTTTTTATTATAGGGATGCAGTACAATAGAACTCCTATCAATAAAAGAATAGCCTATCGATTTATCTTCATTAAATTTAGTCATTGGGATAAATTGTTCCCCAATGCGCGAATCTTTTAAATTTTCATTTGTTTCATGAGAGCTATTTGTATTACTTTTATTATTACTGGTTGAAGTTGAAGTGTTAAAATCATTACCTAAAGCTGAAAAAGAAAAGAGAATAAATAACAAATATAATTTTTTCATTTAGAGTTTATCCCCATTTTTTGAATTAGTTATAATTAACTTTTGATTAATATCTTTTTCTTGCTGGGAGTTCAGTTTTTCTTGGTTCTCTTTTTGTTTTAATCGGTTATAATCTTCAATTCTTTTTTTACGCTTTGCTTCATATTCCTTATCGATAGGTTTCATATCTGGGCGTACTGAATAGAGAATTTTTTTATCAATATCTCCTTGTATTGAGCAAATTATACGACTTTGATCATCTGTAATCGGTTCTAAATATAAGGATTTTTCAACAGTACCCGGTTTTGGTATCACCATGTCAATTGAATAAGGGTTATCTAACCAAGTTTGATTTTTACTTTTGCGATCATAAATTTTAGGATTAGCAAAATAAATTTTTTCGTTAAAATTTAACCAGTTAATATTAGTAAGCGACTGTTTAACGTCTTGAGATTTATTGTCTAAAATAAATCCCCAATAATAAAATTGGCCAGATAATGGGGTTGGAATAAAGATATTTTGATAACCTACAATATTTAACCCTTTGTATTCAAGTGGTTTTTTAAATATCACCTTATTTTTATTATTATATTCAACCGAATCGACAACAATATAAGCAAAGTTATCAACAGTGGCTAAATCCGCATACTGACCGAAAGTGTCTTTACTTATTGCTAATTGCTTGAAAAATTGATTATCACACTGAAAAAAAGAATCAACTACTTTATTTGTTTCATTTACGATAGTTTGGTCTTGTGCATAAACCACAAAAGAAATTAGTGAAGAGCAAATAAGCACAAACAGTTTTTTAATGAACATGGAGGAGGCCCTTTTTAAGTAATTCTTCTGCTAATGTGTGTATAGTTGTGTATGGTATTGTAAAGTAATGTAAATGTTATTGTCAATCTTGTGTAGATTTATTTTCTATGAAAACAAGTAAATCACCGTTTTTAAACGATATTTCGACAAAATCCATGATAGCTTTATTTCTTAAGCTTGTTAATCCTCTTAACGTTAATGTTGCATTACTTAATGGATATTTAACGCCTGTAATTGTGACATTTGTGACTTTAGACAATGGGATAAAAGAGATAATATGGTTTTTTACATCATAAATAGTTTGCTGTTTTTTAGAAAAAAAGAACTGACAATAGTTATCATAAAAAGTAAAATCCAATCGATGATAATAATGCATTGCAACTGATAAATTTCCTAAGAAATGGTCACTGGCATGACCAGAAGCACCATAGATATCAAATTTTTTCACCCCTTTATTTGCTAAAAATAAGATTGCTTTCTCAAAATCCGTTTTATTCTGATCAGGGGTATGAATAATTTCGATTCCTCTTGGTAGAGTACGGCTTTTATCTAAACTATCTAAATCACCAATAATATAATTAGGGATTATTGATGAAGTATAAAGATAGTTATGATAAGCGCCATCTGTTGCGGCAATAAAAGCATATTTATCTATATTGTCGGGATAGCGCTTGGGCGGTTCCCCATTTACAAAAAGTAGGGCTCTATTGCTTTGCATTGTCATATACTTTGCTGTTTTATAAAGTTAAGGTATAGGCCATTATAATGGCATCTTCCTGTTTTCCATCAACAGTTGGATAATAATTTTTTCTGATTGTTATTTGGTTAAAACCAAGTGAATGATATAAGCGAATCGCTGCATCATTGGATTTTCTCACTTCTAACCATAAAGAGGCAATAGGTTTATTAGAATTGATTGACATCAATTCTTCAATTAATTTATTTAAAAGCTCTTTAGCTAATCCTTTCTGTCTAAATTCAGGGTGAATTGCAATGTTAAATAGATTGGCTTCATCAGCAACCAGTTGGCAGATGCAAAAACCAATTATCTTATTATCTATGGTCAGCTTTAAATTTAAATAACGATCGCCTTGATTTGAAAAAAACGTCGTTTTAGACCATGGGAGCGTATGACAAAGCTGCTCTAAAGCAAAAGCCTCGGTTAAATCATTATGGTTGAGGATGGAAATAGTTTTCATATTGGCATAATTGTCGCCAAAGTTGGCGTTTTTGTTGTGGTGCATTAGCTAAAATATCTAAACTTGCTGTTTGTATGGTTAATTGATTTTGCCAGTTTTCATCAGGCGTAATATCGATAAACCAAACTACCGTTTTTATATCGCTAGCTGGAATAATCAATTGTGATGGTGTAAGTATTAATACTTGATCTTCTTTTAGTCGAATAGCATTAAGAATATCTTTGTATATTTTTTGCACTGGTTTTTGGTCGGCAACAACAATTAAACGAATTTCATCACTAATATGGGTTGCCATTTCACCTTTAAATACTGCTGAATTACGCAAAATGTATTGAGTAATATTGCATTGTTGCAAATACCAATCTTGTTCAGTCATTATGGAATTACTATTTTTTATTAGTGAATAATAAGGGTTAATTGTATAATCAACGACTAAAATTATAAAGGTTTTTTCATTGAGGTACTATGGCAACATCTGTTTTTACTCCAGCAAGTCAGGTAATTGAACGTCATCAAACATTTTTTAATGATAAAAATGTGATTATTGCAGGTGATATACAAGATAGTTATCCTGCAATAATGGTCGCAAATCAAGTTAAAATTCACTGTACTCAATTTCATACTTATTTGCGTCTAAAAAATAGTGTGCGTGGTGCGCAAACTAATTTTTCGTTACTCCCGGATGCTGAATTTTATGCTGGAATGAATACGCTAATTTATTACTGGCCAAAAACGAAAAGTGAAGCACAATTTCAGCTCTCTTATTTACTTAATAATATGCCCAAAGGGAGCGATATCTTCATCGTCGGTGAAAATCGTACCGGTGTAAAAAGTGTTGAAGCGTTATTAAATGATTTTGGTACCATTCAAAAAATTGATAGCGCAAGACGCTGTGGATTGTATCATTTTCAGGCTGAAAG
Organism: uncultured Gilliamella sp.; assembly: GCA_946481345.1. Classification (GTDB taxonomy): domain Bacteria; phylum Pseudomonadota; class Gammaproteobacteria; order Enterobacterales; family Orbaceae; genus Gilliamella. Next base: position 11,972 of record CAMLMY010000010.1, read on the forward strand.
TCGTTTAGCGTTTGATTTAAATGAATGGTGGTTGAGTTATCATCTAACCATTGAAAATCAAAATATTGAAATTAAAAGTTTGCCAGGTGTGTTTAGCCAAAAAGGGTTGGATTCTGGAACCGAATTATTACTCAATGCATTAGTTGACCATGCTGAAATCATCAAAGGCAATGTGTTAGATGTTGGCTGTGGTTCGGGCATATTATCTACGGTTGTCGGTAAACTATATCCAGATATTGAGCTCACCCTGTCAGATGTGAGTAGTGCAGCAATTGAGTCAAGTAAAGCTACGCTAAATTGTAACCATGTCAAAGGAAGTGTTGTTGCAAGTGATGTATTTTCTAATTTAAATGATAAATATCATCTTATCATCTCTAACCCGCCTTTTCATGATGGTAAAGAGACAAATTACACAGCCGTCAATACGCTAATTAAAGAAGCCAAAAAACATCTAAAATTAAATGGTTATTTGTGCATTGTGGCAAATTCATTTTTGCCTTATCAATCGATTTTAGACGAAACATTCAAAAGTGTGGAAGTCATTGCACAAACAACTAAATTTAAAGTTTATTTAGCAAGTCATTAAATAGCTAAAAGCATTTCTTTCAATTTATTTAAATAAGTTACGGTGTTAGCCGTAACTTTTTTGGGTTTTACTAAAATTAAATTACTCGCGAAAACTGCTGTTGTCTTGCCATTTTACGCATATAAGTATCAAAACACATGCAGATATTACGGATCAGTAAGTGACCTTTAAGGGGAACTTCAATTTTATCACCATGAATGATGACCAATCCATCTTTCTGCAATGGCTGTAAAAGTGCTAAATCTTCGGCAAAATAATCGTCGAAATTAATATTGTATTGCTGTTCAATCATTTTCTTATCAAGATAAAAATGACAAATTAATTGTTTTATCACATCACGACGGATAAGGTCATCACGATCTAATGTGAAACCTTTCCATAAACCATTACCGATCTGTTCGACTTGTTGTTGATAGGTTTTAAGATCTTTTTGATTTTGCGCATAACTATCGCCTAACATGCTAATTGAAGAGACGCCTAATCCGAGCAAATCTGCATCGCCTTGTGTGGTATAACCCTGAAAGTTTCGATGTAATTTATTGTTCTGTTGAGCAAGAGCAAGTTCATCGGTTGGCTTAGCAAAATGATCCATACCAATATATTGATAGCCTGCTTGGGTTAGCTTTTCAATACTGGTTTGTAAAATCAATAATTTTTGCGCCGCATTGGGCAAATCGTTATCTTTGATTTTGCGTTGAGCTGCAAAGCGACTTGGTAAATGTGCATAATTGAACACACTTAAACGATCTGGCGAGATATCAATCACTTTATTAAGTGTTTCGGTAAAGCTGGCAACCGTTTGTTTGGGTAAACCATAAATTAGATCTAGGCTAATTGAATGAAAACGATTTTTGCGAGCTTGATCGATCAATGACCGAATTAAATTTTCGTCCTGTTCGCGATTAATCAGATTTTGGATCTCATGATTAAAATCCTGAATCCCCATACTTAAGCGATTAAAGCCAACACTGGCTAAATGATCGATAGTTTGTGGCGTAATTTCACGAGGATCGATTTCAATTGACAGCTCGGCATTATCAGCAAAGTTAAAATGGGATTTTAGAGAGGTAATTAATCGGCTAATTTCTTGATCCGTTAAAAAGGTGGGAGTTCCTCCTCCCCAGTGCATTTGTGTCACCACTCTGTTTTCAAAAAGTTTGGCGCGTTTTGCTATTTCAATGTCTAAAATATCAAGGTATTTAGTGACTTTGTGTGTTTGACGAGTAATAAGTTTGTTACAACCACAAAAATAACAAAGTTTATGACAAAACGGAATGTGTACGTATAAGGATAATGGTTGAGTAGGGTAACGAGAAGTCGCGTTCAAAAAATCCTGTTCATTATAACTTTCATTAAATTCAAGTGCAGTGGGATACGAAGTATATCTTGGACCAGAATAGTTATATTTTTCAATTAAGGCCTGATCCCATAATTGTGTTTCAGTCATGCTTCTGTTTCCGTTTAAGTCTGTGTTTAGCGTTATTATATCCATGACTTATTAAAGTTGGTTTTCGCTTAGTTATACGTTTTGCTCGGGTTATTGTTTTCAGTTTAATCTGGTTTGTTTTATGCAAATACAATAATGTGCAAATTAATAATCCAAAATATAAACTTAACATTATCAATATTGGCATTACTATTTGCTCGCTATTTGTTATAAATTATGATTTGAATAAGATATCCATTATTATCAACGTGTGTCAGGGATTTTTTATGACACAATCCCTGACGTTACTTAAAAATTAATATTAGGCAAGCTAAAATTTTTGCCTACAATTAATTACGTTTTAATAAACTCACGATATCTTCTTTCTGATCATCGAGATCTTCAAAATCATCGTCGGTATAACCCAATTCTTGCATCAGTTCATCAATTCGATTTAATTTGCTGTCTAAATAAGTTTGTTGCTCTTTAGTCAACTTGCCATTTTGTTCAACTAAATCGAGTAATATATCCAATTTAGGATCGTTTTCAAGTTGCTCTAATTCTTGTTGTGGTGAAAGAACCGTTTTTTTAGGTTTAGGTTGTTTAACTACTTTAGTCGTATTGATATTTGTATCAACGACTAAAGCAATCGGCGTTTTACTGCCTATACGTGGATCTTTTACTGCTTTTTGAGTATTGTTATTTTTGTTATTATCTGTATTATTAAAGCGTGAACCACTAGGCAAACCTTTATGTTTGCGTTTACGTTTGAGTTCGCGAGACTCTTCATTAATTTCTTGACGGCTTTTTTGGGGTTTTTGTTTCGATTTAGTTTTTAACATACTATCTCTGTTTTACACTTTGGTTAATCATTTATTCAACGTATTTTATCAGTAAGTCTAAAATATAGCTATGAGGAAGACACATTGTGAATTTGTGATTGTAAAATTACAGTTTTATGTATAATCTGAGCCGAATATTCTAGAATCAATCGTTATAGAGAAATAAACATGAATAATCATTTGAGTCCATACATGCAATTTAGCCGTAAAGAATGGGCAAGCTTGCGTAATTCGGAACCAATGACTTTAACACCAGAAGAACTCATTTCTTTACAGGGAATCAATGAAGATTTATCAATGGATGAAGTGAGTGAAATTTACTTACCTTTATCAAGATTGCTTAATTTCTATATTAGTAACAGTTTTAGTCGGCAGGCAGTATTATCCAAATTTTTAGGTAAAAGCCAAAAAATCCCTTATATAATTGGTATTGCAGGCAGTGTTGCTGTTGGTAAAAGTACTACAGCACGTGTATTACAGGCATTGTTAACTCGCTGGCCAGAACATAGAAAAGTAGCTTTAGTTACAACAGACGGTTTTTTATATCCAAATAAATGCCTTGAAGAGCGAGGCATTATGAATAAAAAAGGTTTTCCACAATCTTACAATCTTAAAAAGCTCATTAACTTTGTTGCCGATATAAAATCAGGACAAGCAGAAGTTAAAGCACCGGTTTATTCACATTTAGTTTATGATATTGTTGAAAATGAAGAGATCGTGATTGACAGTCCAGACATTTTAATTTTGGAAGGATTAAACGTATTACAAGGTGCGGTCAATTATACTCAAGCACATAATCGAGTCTTTGTTTCGGATTATGTCGATTTTTCAATATATGTTGATGCTGATTTATCTTTATTACATCAGTGGTATGTGAACCGTTTTTTAAAATTTAGAGCAGGGGCTTTCAGTGATCCTAATTCATACTTCAATCACTATTCTAAATTGCCAGAACAAGAGGCAATCAGTATTGCCAATCGCTTATGGCGCGATATAAACGAATTAAATTTAGTTGAAAACATTTTACCAACCCGTGAAAGAGCCAGTTTAATTTTGACAAAAGGTGAAGATCACAAAGTAGATTATGTTCAATTAAGAAAATAAACTTAGGAGGTTCAATATGAAATCAGCAATAGGGTTATTAAGTAAATTAAGCATTATCACTTTAGTTACAGCGTTTTCAGTAAATAGTTATGCATCAAGTAATGATACACGTGAAGAATTAACTTGCAATGCTAAAAAGCAAGCAATCGAAACAAAAATAGAACAAGCTAAAAAAGCCAATAATACTTTTGAAGTAACAGGACTTGAAAAAGCACTTCAACAAGTTAACACCAACTGTTCCGATGAAACATTGGAACAAAAATTTAAAAGATTGGTGGATGAAAAAAGCAAAAATGTTTCTGACAAAACCAAAGAATTAGCCGAAAAAACGAAAGAGTATGAAAAAGCTGGAGTTGATGCAAATCAAGATAAAATTGATGCATTAAAATCTAAATTACGTGATGCAGAAAAAGAACTTTCTGAAGCAAAAAATAACCTAGCGGATTATTATGAAAAAGCTAAAACTAAATAATCTGAATTTTTTAATTTTGTCCTAATTAAAAAGATAGGTTCACACGGCAAAATAATATTGAAATTTATTTAATCAACATTGACCTCAAGTAGTTATTTAACTATTTGAGGTCATCTTTTTTATGCAATTTAACTAAAATTCTGGCAAATATATTTTCATTTCACTTAGATTATTTTTGTAAAAATGATTTATAATCCTTAAATATTAATTAACATAATAAGTATAATCATTCAGAAAGAAATATAATGGAACATGTTTCTAAAATTCGTCAATGTATAAAAGTTGCTACTCAAGGTTTTATTGGACGTGAACAACTAGCGGAACTGATCATACTCGCAGCTATTGCCCAAGAACATTTATTAGTCATCGGACCGCCAGGTACAGCAAAAAGTGCTGTAGTGAGGCGAATGGCTAAAATCATGAATGGTAACTATTTTGAATATCTATTAGGCCGTTTTACAGAACCGTCCGAACTGTTTGGAACCGTAAATCTTAAAAAACTTCGTGAAGGGACGGTTGAAACCGATACTCAAGGAATGTTACCTGAAGCAGAAATTGCTTTTTTAGATGAAGTATTTTTAGGATCAACTGCCATTTTAAATACTTTACTTGGCATATTAAATGAACGTAAATTTAGACGTGGACATACTCAAATAAGTTGCCCATTAAAAATCTGCATAGGGGCATCAAATTCACTTCCTCAAGATGAAGAGCTGGTTGCTTTCGCTGATCGTTTTTTAATTCACCTTTTTATTGATCCCGTAACGGATAATTTTATTGAAGATATGTTAGTAGGTGGGTGGCAAGCTGAATTTACTGATGTTGATTCATTGAGTTCATTAACTGAACTTTCAGCAATAAGTGAAAATCTTAAAAATGTTAATTTAGATAATATTATTTCTTTTTACGCAGATGCTATTCGATTACTTAGACAAAATGGAATCATTTTATCCGACAGGCGAGTGGTAAAAACACTAAAACTTATTGCTGCTGCTGCGTTAATAAATGGTCGATTTGAAGCTCAAAAACAAGATATCTGGCCTTTATATTACGTATTACCTACTTTAGATATGCAACAACGCGGACAAGAAATCTTAAATGATTTTTTTACACTCTCAAATAATTCTCAATTGTTTTATGCAACTGAATTGGCTACACAGCAACCGAATGCACGTTTGCAACGCCTAATTGAACAGGCTAATAACTGCCTAAATAATGGTGGTGTTCGAATTGAACATGTGTTACGTGAAATCGATGCTAATTACACCATCGATACTCTACCTGAGCCATTAAAGCAGTTAAGAACACAATTAATTAAATTGATTGTCTAATATGAACAACAAGATTGTTATTAACTGGCATTGGCAACCCAATGAGGATGAAGCAATAACCCCTATCGCGGTTGTTGCTTGGCATGAAACGGTTAAACACTTACTTACTCATCTTTCAAAAAATTTAGATAAATTCGATTTAACTAAATTTCAATTTGTCAAAGGTGACCATTTTATTATTATCATCGGTCCGTCCTCGCAATTACCTTGGGTTGATGGTGTGCAATATGCTATGGTTGACAATCAGACACCTTTACTTTGGCTACCATGTCATGCCAAACCCTCCGTTCCTTCTTTACTTCTAGCCGATGCTATAGCGAATAAATTTGATCATAAGCATGTCCTGTTATGGGATCGTCCGCAGGCTATCATTCCATTAAGTTTTAGCTGGCCTTTAACTAAAGAGTTTATTCAATATGCCTTATAAACCACTACCCAAACCATTTCAAGCTTGGCAACATTGGTTATCAAGGTTTGATGAGAACTTACAACCGATTATTGCTGATTTACTTTTACAATTTAATCTTTTTATAGGTTCAATCAGCGAAAGTCGATGCAGTCAACAACTATCATCAGATTCAAGCGATTTGCAAAAGCGAGGAAAATATGAACATTTGTTAACAACTGAATGGTTAATTGCTCAAGAAGAACCTGATGAATTTATTCGCCGAGCAGCCAATAATGAGCATCTTTTTTTAACGCCTGCATATGAAAAACCAAAAGCGAATGGCGTGATTATCGCTATGTTTGATTGTGGATTACTACAATTGGGTATGCCTCGTGTGGCACATCTAATTTTGATGATATTATTTGATATCCGTGCTCATAACCTTAATAGCCAATTTTATTGGGGCATCTTACAATCTAACTCAGAATTGATGTTATTTTCAGGTATTGAAGACCTAAAGCTATTATTAAAAAATCGTACTATGAATTGCCTCGATACTAAACATCTTGATTATTGGAAAGATTATTTAAAACAGTCAGAATTACTTTATGATGAGTGCTGGATAATTGGGAATAATTTTTCAAAAGTTGATTTTGCCACGCATAAAATATCGATAAATCGATTAATAAGTAAATTTACAAACCTATCTGTTGATATGACTAATAACAAAATATCAAACCATTTTGAGTTAAAATTACCCAATGAAGTTATTTGCGCAAAGATGTTATCTGGACTATTTGAGTCTGGTAGTAATTACGCTGTTATTAATGAACAATCGTATCTTCCTTTAAATGCTAACTTACATCTTGATATTTCACCTAATAGTAACCACGTTTTAGTATTTAATAGTGAAAATAACAAAATTTGTTTTATTACGATTAATGATATCTTGTCTCAAAGACAGGTATGTCGTGTCAAAAATTATTCTTTAAAATCTCATGTACTGGGTTTAGATATTCAAGGAAAACATATCGTAGCCTTGTATCAAGAAAATCAAAAATATTATTTATGGGGATCAGATATCCCAAAAAGAGAGCTATCGGAAGAGATCAACATTAACGCTATCAATCAATTATCTTATTTTCTATATCTATATGGCGATCATAATCCAAAACTTTTATACATAGACGATCATCAATCACTTTATTCTGTGTATTGGATAAATTATTATGGTGATATCCTTAATTCTCAACATGAAATTGCCAAAAATGTAATAGCATTGTTCAAACTGAGTGAAAAACAGGCCTGTTATATTTACCAAGATGATCAAGAACAGTTTTGCATTACAGGTTATGCATTAAATCATTTGTCCTATTATTTAAGCATTAAAAAAATTAATGAAAATTTGCAATATTTTATTTCATCCGAAAATTTATGGTTGACTGGATTTGGTCATTTAGCTGTTGGTTTTGAGCATCAATGGCAAGTATTTGTTGATGAAAACAGCTATGTCGAAGTAACAACCCCCTTAGAATGGCAGGTTTTTGGTTTTTTCTATGATAATCATGAAGAAAAAATTAATTTCTTAATAATTGATAAAGATAAAAAACAAGTAGCATTGTTTGATTATCTCAGTCATAAAATTGATGTTTGTTTCAAGTCATCATATAAAATTGTTCTCTATCATTATAACTCATTGGCTCAATCGTTTTCAGTTATTATGGATAACGGGGAATTGATTTTATATTCTTTGAAAACACAATCAATAAGATTGAAATTGCATAAAGCTGATTAATGATATGAAAGAAAAAGCTTTTTTTATCCCAGAACCAACCTTAAAAGGCGTTCAAAACGTAGCGGGAATATGGTTTCCAACGCAGTGGTTTGATCGCGAGCAGCGTCAACGTCTTTTAATAAAATCATGGTTTTTAGGATGCTCAATTTATCAATTTGAACATGGTGATTTACTTAAGTTTCCATCGGCAAAAGCCGTGAATTGTGATACCTTACTTGGTTGGCCATTAATTTTAGATAATGGGATCCTCAGTTCTATGCAACTCCCCAAAAAACTGAGTTGCAAAATAATTAACTATGATTTGGTCATTGTTATGGGTAATGATATTCAATGTTATCGTTGTGAAGATGCCAACAATATCGATCCTGCTAATTGGGTTGATCTTAGTGAATATCCATTGTATGAAACCAATCGTTATTTAATAAATATTGTCCATAATGAACTACCAGAATTCAGTTTAGAGAGTCGATCCTTTGAACAAATATTAGATGGCAAAATACCCGTACCAAGTCCTCGAAAATTACAATTTATTGATAGTAATAAGATAGCTAATCAAGATAAAGAAATTGATGAACAAAATAATCATTTGTCTCAAGAAAAACTCATTAAAAAAAGTCATATTATTTTAGCAGTAGTTATTCCTTCAATATTGCTGATAGCATTGTATGTTATTTATTCTCTAAAAATATCTTCATTTAATACTTCACTTGGTAAAAATCTCTATAAAATATTTATTTTTATAATAGTAAGCTTTTTTCATGTGAGTATTTTTGTTATTTTTATTAAAACCATAAAAATGCTAAATCGAATCTTTTCGGAAGAAAAAAAAGAAGATTTAGTTGATGGCATGTTAAAAAAATCATTTTCTTACAGTATTAATGCCAATGAGTTACCACAAGTTAATCACTCATCTTTGTCATCTCCCTCTCAGCATAAAAAAAAATCACTGCTTAACAGCCATTCTTTTTTATCATTATTTTCAAAATTTAGTCATTTGTTATCTTTTCGACAGAGTAACTACATTGAAACAATGATTAAAAAGTTTGAGAAAGGTGATTTGTTAAATGCCTTGCGTTACGCTCTTCCGATCAATGATGAGAAAAATTCAATCGAAAAAACCTATGGTACACCCAAACCACGAAATAAACTGTCGATAAGTGATTGTGTTTATGGCGATTCATCCTCAATTTATCTTGATTCTGAAAAGCTTAAATACCTGAAAAAACTATATCGACAAAGCTTTGAGACGTTAGCCAAACAAAATAAAATAGAAGAAGCGGTTTTTGTTCTAGTAGAACTGCTCAATCATTTAGAAGAAGGAATAGAATTTTTAGAACAACACAACCGATATAAACAAGCCATGGAGTTAGCAATTGCAAGGAATGCTAAAACTCAGTTATGTATAAAACTTTGTTGTTTGGCAAATGAATGGGATATAGCGGTTATGTTAGCCAGACGCGATAATGCTTTTGAAGCTGTAATTTTGATGCTTGAAAAACAACACTTTGAAATAGCTAATAAATTAAAACTTTACTGGGCTAAGACTTTAGCCGAAAAAGCAGATTGGTTAGCTGCAATTGATGTCATTTGGTCTCTCTCACAATATCGATATCTTGCTGAACAGTGGTTTAATAACCTGGATATATACGATGCTAAAGCGATCGTAAAGCGTCTTATTTTAATACCTAATTCGATAATAAAACTTGAAAGAACTTTGATTGAGATAAAAACTGAACAAGCTCATTATCGAGTAAGATTAGAGCTGGCTAATGAAATTTTAAAAAATCAGCAAAATATTCAAAAATTGCAAGATTTATTACGAATGATGATCAACGAGATAATTGTTGATGCCATTACTTATCCTAATAAGTTAACTAAAGCTAAAATTGCAAAATTAATTTCTCTTACTGAAGATAGAACATTACAGATAGATCTGCCTATCTCTTCATTAAAACTGGTTAGGCATAAATCTTTATTAATGCAATATCATTTGGATCATTATCAGAGTCCGCACAAAGGCCATAGAGCGATTTATGACATGATCCCGCTAATCAATAATCAATATTTGCTCGCATTAGGTGAAGCAGGGATTATAAGAGTGGATAATAAAGGCAAGCAACTTGATCATTTTATGATTGTTGCCGATAAGTTTGTCGTATCTTCGAATCGATTGCAAATTTTAGCGTTGGCTAAACAAGATAATTACTACCGCATTCATAAACTAGATTTGAGTACCAAGAAAACAATCGATTTAGGCGTTGTTAACTTCCAATTATGCTGCTTTGAGTTTGATGGTATAAATTGGGCTATCATTAAAAATAATTGCCTTGAACTGATTGATATTAGTCATAAATTATCTGTAGTACGGCGAATCGATCTTTATCCTAATATGATAAATAAGTTGGTAATAAAAAATCATGAAATAATGGTTTTAAGCCACAACGCAGAGAAAAAAGTTGAAATTTTGTATTATTGTTTACCTGACTATAGTTTAACAAAGCGATTGGAAATTGATGGGTATTATGACCGGTTAATAATGGGTCATAATCACAAGATCTTAAAAGTTGAATATATTGAATCGTCTAAACGCGTGCAATTTAAATATCACCATTACAATGATTTCGAATTTCAATTACAGATCGAGAAAAAACAATTTGATAATCTAATTATATTATCTACAGGTGAACTTATAGCTTTAGTCATTCAACGAATAGATGAAACAGGTTATGAAATTAATCTTTATCATCCCTATACTAATCGCAAACATATAACGATTGATTGGCAATCATCAACAATTGTGTCGTGTTCTTCTATCGGTAATGAATATTATTTTTTTGATAAACAAGGTAGAGTGATGCACATAAACATTAGTGAAAATAAAGTAACTTCTTTTTCTTTATAAAATTTGATTAGACAGTTAATTTTTTAAAGAAATATTGGCTAGTTTTTACAGTTAACTATTACATTCGTTCACAAGTCATATGTTTAATCACAAGGGTTAAGAACGATATTCTAGACTTTTTTTGTAAAAAAGAGTAATGTGTGCGGTTTGTCTCGTGGTTCGTGAACCTCCCACGCTAAAAAACTAAGGAAAATTATGAGTAACGTTACATTATTAGGCGATCAGTCTGTTCGCTATCCAACAACCTATAGTCCAGAAATTCTGGAAACTTTTGATAATAAACATCCCGGTAATGATTATTTTGTTAAATTTAATTGTCCGGAATTTACCAGTCTTTGTCCTATTACTGGGCAACCTGATTTTGCCACAATTTATATTTCTTATGTGCCTAACATCAAAATGGTTGAAAGCAAATCTCTTAAGCTATACCTGTTTAGCTTTCGTAATCATGGTGATTACCATGAAGATTGCATCAATATCATTATGAAAGATCTGATCAAATTAATGGATCCTAAATACATTGAAGTGTGGGGTAAATTCACACCACGTGGAGGTATTTCAATTGATCCTTATGCCAATTATGGTAAAGCTGATACTCGGTGGGAGCAAATTGCGCTCAATCGTTTAGCGAATCATGATCTTTATCCTGAAAAAGTCGATAATCGCTAATTTGTTCAATCTGACAGGAATTTTTTAATGAAAAATCGTAAAGCACTCGTGATATTTTCTGGCGGGCAAGATTCGACTACGTGTTTATTACAAGCCATTGCCGATTATGGACGTGAAAATGTTGAAACTATCAGCTTTCAATATGGTCAACGTCATAGTATTGAATTAGATAAAGCTAAATGGATTGCAAAAGATTTAGGTGTCAAGCAAACCGTTATTGATACATCGGTTATTAAACAGACGACCAATAACGCTTTGATTGACGATTCACAAGAAATTAAAGCTGCACAAGATGGCGATTATCCAAATACGTTTGTCGATGGTCGTAATATGCTGTTTTTATTGTTAGCCGGTTGTTATGCCAAACAACAAGATATTAAAGATATTATTATCGGCGTATGTGAAACCGATTTTAGTGGTTATCCAGATTGTCGTGATATTTTTATTAAATCCATGAATGTATCTATGAATTTAGCGATGGATTATGCGTTTAATATTAAAACCCCGTTGATGTATCTTACTAAAGCTCAAACATGGGAAATGGCTGATCAATTGGGTTATCTTGATTATGTTCGTCAAAATACTCATACCTGTTATTACGGTGTAGAAGGGGGATGCGGTAAATGTCCAAGTTGTATGCTGCGTGATAAAGGTCTACAAGAATATCTGGCCAAAACTTAAAAAATATTTATCTGGGTTCTCTCACCCCATTAAAAAAGGAAACAAATATGTATTTGAACGTTCATTCACAATTGATTGAAAAACAATTTACTCGACAGCAAAAGCATAAAGCACTAGGCTGGTTAGCTTTTTTTCATATTATTGTTATTGCTTCCAGTAACTATTTGGTGCAAATTCCATTTGATATTTTTGGATTTCATACTACTTGGGGAGCCTTTACATTTCCATTTATTTTTTTAACCACTGATTTAACTATCCGTATTTTTGGTGCCAGTTTGGCAAGAAAAATTATCTTTGTGGTTATGATTCCCGCTTTACTGTTTTCATATCTGATTTCGGTTCTATTTTTCGAAACCCATTGGGTAGGTTGGTCAGCATTGACCCAATTTAATAGTTTTGTTTTTCGCATAGCATTAGCCAGTTTTGCAGCTTATTTAGTTGGGCAATTAATGGATATTACTGTTTTTAACTATTTAAGAAAAAATCAATTTTGGTGGGTGGCACCCTCAGCTTCAGCAATCTTTGGTAATGGTATTGATACTATTGTCTTTTTTGCTATTGCCTTTTACAAAAGTAGTGATGAATTTATGGCTAATCATTGGGGTGAAATTTCGTTAATGGATTATAGTTTTAAAATCTTAATTTGTGGTTTATTCTTTTTACCATTATATGGAATTATTTTGAATTTTATCTTAAAAAAATTAACTGCAAAAAAGCAATAAATCGACCAGTTTTTGCTTAATAATTTTGAAATTGTCAACATTTAGAACTTATTGATAATACAATAAGTTCTAAATGTCAGTAATACTACTTTCCAATAAACACAGATCAACGATTCTTTCAAAAATTAGGTTGCTTACCTAAAAATTCAATTTCTCTGTAAAGATATTTTGCTAAATGTTTGGTGACAGTGCATAATATTGGCAAAAAAATAGTCACAACATTTAGTGAAATAAAAGGAATTGGGTGAAATAATGAGATTAATAAAACACTTAGCTATGTTGGGTTTGTTTTTAACGCTATGTGCACAAGCAAAAAACAACGAGCTAACGACAAATATAACCGCTAATCAAAAAAATAGCACAACTCAAAGCTCGAGTGTTAATTCGCAATTGCATAATGTATTTAATCCAACACCAGAATTAATCGAAAAATATAAAGATAAAAAATTTGAAATTCTTGATTGTTCCGAGATGATTATTGATGGATCAAGTACTTTAGTCGTGACTTTTTCTGTTCCACTTCTTCCTAAATTAAATTTTTCAAATTTACTGAAATTAGTTGACAAGGAAACAGGTGTTGTCGATGGTGACTGGGAGTTGTCTGATAATGGTTTGGAATTAAGACATCGTTATCTTGCACCAAATCGTAAATTAGATTTAACCATTGATAAAATGTTAACGGCGATTAATAACAAGAGTTTACAATCAGTTTATGAAAAAGAATTAACCACTCGGGATCGTCAGCCATTAGTAAATTTTGCAAGTACTGGATTATTATTACCGAGTAAGTCCATGAGTGGATTACCTGTGACGACATTGAACGTTAATAAGGTCGACATAAACTTTTTTAAAATTAAGCCAGAAAAACTAAGTGATTTCTTTGATAAATTTGGCTTTATTAATATGCTATATGCTTGGCGCTCTGAAGAACTCAATAGTTATGCTGATTTAGTTTACTCGTCACGTTTTGATCTCAATCCTAAACCTAATGCCCAAGAAACTGTTTTAGTCAATCTTTCTAAAATTAGTGAACTTAAACAAGAAGGTGTTTATGTTGCGGTGATGAATGAAGCTGGAACTTACAATGAATCAAATCCAGCAACCCTATTTTCAATAAGTAATATTGGTGTTTCAGTTCATAACTACAAAAACCGTAGATTTTCGGTTATGGCTCATGGTTTAGATGATGGTAAACCTCTTGCAAATATCGAAATATCTTGTCGTTATGTAACAATAAAAGACGACGATTGTAGTGTTTCGGAAAAAACAGATAAAGATGGTTATGCTGAATTTTCTATGAATACCCATGATGACAATTGGATATTGCTTGCCAATGATGGAAAACAAACTTCATTTATATATGTCGATCGCAATGCCCTTAATTTGACTGAATTCGATTTATCCGGTACACCTTATTCTCATGCACAATTATTTGTTTTTGGTCCACGAGATCTTTATCGTCCAGATGAAACCGTCTATTTTAATGCATTATTGCGTGATGCGGATGGACAACCATTGCCTGATCAACCAATTATTGCCGATGCGATTTCAACTGATGGGCGTGTAGTTAAAAATTTTCAATTAAAAAGCAGTGCTAATACCAATGGTTTATATCAGGCAAATTTTGTCATTCCATCTGATGCGGCAACAGGTAAATGGTCAATTCGTTTTAATTTAGGTGATGATATTTATCGTTATTGGTATTTCAACGTGGAAGAATTTTTGCCAGAACGTATGGCGATGGAAATAACCAGTTCGTCAGACGGTCCAATATTAAACGATGAAGATGTTAACTTTGATATCAAAGGTTGGTATTTGTATGGTGCACCAGCATCAGATAATCGCCTAAACGCAAATGTTTATTTAAAGAAAGTTGACTCCATTGCCGGATTAGCCGATTTCAAAATTGGTTCAGTGACAGATGGTAGTCTTTATAGTGAACTTGGTTCTTTTGAAGAAACATTAAATAACGATGGCTTAACCCAGCTTCATATTAAAAGGAGTAATTGGGCAAATTTACATTCTCCAGTGAAAGTAGTTTTACAAGCGAGTTTACTCGATTCAGGAGGTAGGCCGGTTACACGTTATGCAACTCAAACCATTTGGCCTGCTAATCAATTACCAGCTATCCGAGCATTGATTGGCGATTCACCTTATTATGATTGGAATACTGATAATTATTATGATCGTCCTACCGTTGATATAGGGACTAATGCGGAATTTGAAATTGCTTATGTTGATCTAGACGGTAACAAACTGGCCACAAACTCCTTAAAAACAAGATTGATTCGTGAACGTCGTGAATATTATTGGACTTGGTCAAGTGAAGATGGCTGGCAACTTAATCATAATTCCAGTGAGATTGTTATTTCGGAAGATCAGCTATCAATTGAAAAGGATAGTACGACGAAAATAAGCTATTTAACCAGTGATTATGGATCTTATCGTGTTGAAGTGATCGATGAAGCGTCTAAAGTAGTGACAAGCTTTCGCTTTTGGTCAGGTTATGATTGGGAGGATAATACACGTGGTACGAAATCAGTACGTCCCGATCAAGTTAAGTTAAGTATTGATAAACCATTTTATAATGTCGGTGATGTGGCTAAAGTCAACGTTCAAGCCCCAGTAGCAGGCTCTGGTTATATCTCTCTTGAAACGAATGATGGTATCATTTGGAAAAAAGCAATTACTGTTGGCGAAAAAGGTTTAGATGTCGATATACCAATTAAAGATTGGGGAAGACATGATATTTATATTAATGCCATGATAATCCGTCCATCAACTAATGCGGCCGTACAAACAGTAAAACGAGCAATTGGTTTACTTTATTTACCTACTGATACAACAAATCGCCATTTAAATATTTCAATAAATGCACCAAAACAAGTGAAACCAGAAAGTACTGTGCCAATTAAAATCAAAATGGATGAAAAATTTATCCAAAAAGATAAAAAAGTCACAGTATTAGTTTCAGCTGTTGATTCTGGTGTATTAAATATTACTGATTATGTTACGCCAGATCCTTATGCTGGATTTTTAGGGCGTAAACGTTATGATGTCGATATTTTTGATGTTTATGGTAAGTTAATTGAGGCTTCAGGGCGTAATGTTAACATGAGTTTTGGTGGTGATGCGATGGGCGCTGGCGGAAAAAAACCGTCTAATGAAGTTCTTATTGTTGCTCAACAATTGAAAACCATTCAGTTAAATGACCAAGGTGAGGGTGTTATTGATTTACCATTACCTAATTTTAATGGTGAATTGCGCATCATGGCGCAAGCATGGGATGATAATCGTTTTGGTAAAGCAGAAAAAACGATGAAAGTTGCCGCTCCTGTTATTGCCGAATTAACAACTCCGCGCTTTTTATCTGGGGGAGATCAAGCAGTATTAGCATTAGATCTTCATAATTTGACTGATACGACTCAAAATATGCAAGTTGAAGTATCAACGACGGGGTTAATTCATCAAAATGATGTAAAATCTATCCCTGTCAGACTTGATAGCAAACAAAAAAATATTATTCAAATTCCTGTTGTCGCAGATTATGGTTATGGTAAAGGTACTGTAAATATAAATGTGAAAGGGATTGTTATTGATGATAATTCAGATTTTGATATTCATCGTTCATGGGCTATCGGCGTAAGACCAGCCTATGCTGCAACTACAAGATATTTTGAAGTAGTGTTAGATGAAAAGAAAAGTTGGAAATTACCTGACGAAGCGTTAATGGGACTGATTGAAAATACCATTGAAGGGCAATTGGTTATCTCTAATCAACCACCACTGAATATCGCTCAATATATTAAAAGTTTATTTGCCTATCCTTATGGCTGTTTAGAACAGACAACCAGTGGCTTATTCCCATCTTTATATGCTAACAGTGAACAGCTTGCACAGTTAGGTATTAAAACGGATTCTGATGATAAGCGCCGAGAAAAAATTCAAAAAGGCATTTCACGAATTTTATCAATGCAACGTAGTAATGGTAGTTTTGGTTTATGGAGTAATCATAGCGAAGAAGAACATTGGCTTACTGTTTATGCTACTGACTTTTTATTGCAAGCTAAAGAGCGAGGTTATCAGGTGAATGATAAAGCTCTTGATGCAGCAATGTCGCGTCTTGGTCAATATATTTATGATACTTCTGCATTTAATAATCTTTATTATGGGGATGAAAATTCACTTGAGTTTGAAAAACTCTCTATTAAAGCTTATGCGTTGATGATACTGTCTAAACAAAATAAGATTACCTCAGCGATGCGTAATGAGATTAATTATTTATCAGATAAGATCAGCAAAGATAAATCATTTATCTATAGTCCGTTACCTTTGGCTCAATTAGCCGTAAGCGCGAAGTTAAATGGTTTGACATCTGTTTATGATAAATTATTACCATTAATCTTCACTACTCCGTATAACTACAGTACATGGCGGGGTAATTATGGTACTGAGATTCGTGATCAAGCATTAATTTTATCGTTATTGATAGAAAACGACATGGACACAAAAAATCAAGCTAATTATTTAGTTAATTTATCAGAATTATTAAAAAATAAACGTTATTACTCAACTCAGGAGTTAAATTCATTATTTATTGCTGGTTGGTCATTAGAGCAACATAAAAAAGATGATAAATTTAAACTGGCAATAAATGATAGTATTGTTGATGTTAATTCAGTCTATTCTCATTCCTATAATTATGAAGTTTTAAGTCAAGGGTTATCTATCAATAATTCAGAACATGATAGACCACTTTATGCTAAATTTTCGCTTTCTGGGTATGGAAAAACGCCACCGGCACCAACATCGAAAGATGGTTTCTTCAATATTACTCGAACCTATTACGATCTACATGGCAATGAAATAAATCCATCCCAATTAGAAGTGGGTTCCATGATGGTTGTGATTTTAGATGTAACATCAAAAGAACCTGTTCATGATGCATTGATTGTTGATTACTTACCAGCTGGGTTAGAACTTGAAAATCAAAATCTTTCAAATAGTAGCGTGAATTTATCATCAATTCCTGGTGTATCTGATTTATTGAAAGATGATGATGTAAGTCAACTTAAATATCAGGAATTTAGAGATGATAGATATGTTGCTGCTGTTAATATCCAAAATTATAAGGAACGCCAAAAATATCATAAACGTGTTGCTTATTTAGTTAGAGCGGTAACAACAGGTAATTACATGATTCCTTATCCTTATGTTGAATCTATGTACCGTCCTGAACGTTTTGCAATCGGACAATCACCAGATTTGATGACGATATCTGTTCCTAATAAAGAAAGTAATTAATCAAGGGATAGTAAAAATTCCAATACTATCGCTAAGATTAACTTCATTGACTATTCCGCCAATAGCGTTGGCGGAATTTTTATTTTTTTAAAATTGTGTTGGATAATTGAATATCAATAATGAAAAAGTTCTTTTATAAATCATTTCTTTTTTTATTATTATTATCAGTTTTATTGGTCGGCAGTTTTTTTGTCTTGGATTATTTTTTTCCATTATCTATTTCGCAAAATAAAACAACACAAACCGTTGTTGCTCAAGATGAAACACCTTTATGGCGATTTGCTGATGAAAAGGGTATTTGGCGTTATTCGGTAAGCCTTGATGAAGTTCCTGATTATTATCTTGATGTGTTATTAAATTATGAGGATCGTTATTTTTATAATCATATTGGTATTAATCCGATGTCGTTATTTCGTGCTGCTTGGCAAAACATATCCAATAATAAAATTATTTCAGGCGGTAGCACCATTTCAATGCAGGTGGCTAGGTTACTCTCTCCCCATGATCGAACAATTATCGGTAAATTAAAACAAATCTTTCGGACTTTTCAACTTGAACTACATTATAGTAAAGAAGAGATTTTAACTTTATATATTAATCATGCGCCTTACGGAGGCACAATTGAGGGTATCGGAGCCGCTAGCTGGTCTTATTTTGGTAAACAACCTAAAGCATTAACTCGAAGTGAAGCAGTATTATTGGCGGTATTGCCTCAAGCACCGAGTCGATTAAGACCCGATCGATTTCCTGAAAGAGCTAAGCAAGCTCGTGACAAAGTATTAGATAGACTTGCTCAATATGATGTTTGGCCAAAAGAGTTGATTGAACAAGTTCGACGTGATGAAGTTTGGGTTTATCCACGAAAAGCACCACAGTTAGCACCATTATTGGCTTATCGTTTAAAACAGCAATATCCTAATGATAATATTATTCATTCCACTATTGATGTTTCTATTCAATATATTTTAGAAGATCTTGCTATTAATCGAAAAAAACAGCTCCCGCCTAAAACATCATTGGCAATTTTAGTGGTAGATCATGACGATATGACGGTTAAAGGATATGTTGGTTCTGCTGACTTTAATGATAAAGAGCGTTTTGGTCAAGTCGATATGATTAGAGCGTTACGCTCTCCTGGTTCTACACTCAAACCTTTCATTTATGCCTTTGCTATTGATGAAGGTATGATTCATTCTGAATCGTTACTACAAGATATTCCGCGTATTACTACCGATTATCGACCAACTAATTTTGATGAGGGTTTTCATGGGCCTGTTAGTGCTTCTGATGCATTGAGTAAATCATTAAATTTACCGGCAGTTCAATTAATTGAGTTATATGGTCCAAAAAGGTTCGCAGGAAAACTCGCGGGTATTGGTTTACCTTTATCCTCTATCGCAAATGATCCGAATATTTCCTATATATTAGGTGGTGCTTCACTTAGAATGGATAACCTTGTTAGTGCATACAGTGCATTTGCAAAGCACGGGGATGTGAGCCCCTTGCGATATACTCAATCTGATCCTTTAATTAATAAACCCTTTATCTCTGATGGTAGTGCATGGATAACACGGCAAATGTTAATTAATAGCAATTTATTAGCATATAAAACAGGAACCAGTTATGGTTATCGCGATGCTTGGGCCGTTGGTATAAATCCTCGATATTTAATAGGCATTTGGGTAGGACGCCCTGATGGTACGCCTGTTGTTGGGCAGTATGGTTCAATGTCTGCAACTCCAATTTTACAACAAGTAAATTCGATTTTGTTAAATAGAGAAAATCGTTTAAATCATCCTCTCCTTACTTATGAGAAACCTGAATCAGTCTCAAGCGCCCAAATTTGTTGGCCATCAGGGCAGCCACTTCCTGAATCTGATCCTAATTGTCATCGTCAAAAAACAGCATGGGTATTAAATAATATGTTGCCACCAACATTAAGCACCTATAGTGAATTAAAAAACAATATTTATCGTTCAGGTTGGATAAATATTTGGGTAAATGATCGCGGTGAGCGTGTAGCCGCTGATTGTATAGGAGCACAAAAAAAACAGATAGCTTTATGGCCAATTTCATTAGAAAATTGGTTGTTAACTAAAGAAAGACGACAATCTTTACTGCCCCCAATTGATAAAAAATGTCCTGTAATGGGTAAAGATATTTTTGCCTCACTTAATATTGTTGGTTTACGGGATAAACAACTCGTTAGAGCATTACCAGGCAATAATCAAGTCACGATTGATTTAATTCCTGAAGGTGGATTTGGTGAAAAATGGTGGTTTTTAGATGGTACTTTAGTGGCTAATTCAAAGGATAATGAAAAAGTCGCTTTAACTGTGACTAAAAATGGAAAACATCGTTTACTGGTATTAGATGAAAGTGGACAAATTGTCCGAATAAATTTTATGTCAGATTAATAAAGGAACATTAACATGGCGATTGAACAAACTCTCAGCATTATTAAACCTGATGCGGTAAAAAAACAGATTATTGGCGAAATTCAAACAAGAATTCACCAAGCTAAACTCGATATTATTGCTATGAAAATGGTGAGGTTAACAAAAGAACAAGCTGAAGGTTTTTATGCTGAGCATCAAGACAAGCCCTTTTTTGCTAATTTGGTAAAATTTATGATGTCTGGACCAATTGTTGTTCAAGTTTTACAAGGTGAAAATGCCGTTGAGCGCTACCGACAACTTATGGGGCCTACTGATCTATCTAAAGCCTCTGCTGGGACTTTAAGAGCAGATTTTGCGAACAGTATGAGAGAAAACGCCGTGCATGGTTCCGATTCTTTAGCATCAGCAGAACGTGAAATTGCTTATTTTTTTGTTGATAGTGAGATATTTCGTTAGGTGATTATAATTTAAAAGAGAGTTATAAAACTTATGAAAATTACCTATAAACAATTAACGAGTGCAGCGGAACAAAAATTATTGACTCATCAGCAGGCAGAACAATTATGGCTGTTTTTCCAAGAACAGAATAAACATCTGCCTAGCTTTCAATTTACGCATATATTGTATTATCTAGGAGGTTTGATTGCGATAGGTGCGATGTCACTATTTATGACTTTAGGTTGGGAGCATTTAGGCGGTATTGGTTTATTGTGTATTAGTGCGATTTATGCCATCACTGCACTTTGCACTGCACAATTTTTATTGAAACGTTATCATCTGATCATTCCAGCGAATATATTAATAACGTTAGTGATTGTATTAACGCCTTTAGGGGTTTATGGACTTGAAAATGCTATAGGCGTTTGGGATAACCATTATGATTACAGAGATTATCATCGATATATTGACTTTCGGTGGTTATTTATGGAGTTAGCGACCGTATTGGTTGCTGTTTGTCTAATTCTTCGATATCGATCTTCTTTTTTATTTATGCCACTAGCATTTACACTCTGGTATATGAGTATGGATCTTACACCTTATTTAGTTCATTTATTGGGTTATGCAAAAAACGATATTAATTATTCGGATTATTTCAATATGCATCAACAAGTATCGCTATGGTTTGGATTATTGGTTGTTGTGGTGGCCTTTCTTATTGATATAAAGAATAAAAGTGATAAAGATTTGTCATTTTGGCTCTATTTATTTGGCGTTCTCACTTTTTGGGGCGCATTAAGTTCAATGGAATCAGACAGTGAGTTAAATAAATTTTTCTATTTCTGTGTTAATTTACTCATGATACTAATAGGGGTAATAATCGTTAGAAGAGTTTTTGTTATTTTTGGCGGTTTAGGAATAACGGGATATTTAAGTTATCTGTCATATGACGTGTTTGAAGACAGTCTACTGTTTCCTTTAGCCTTAACAATAATAGGTTTATCTATTATCGTGGCAGGTATTTTTTGGCAACGTCACGAAAAAGCAATAAACATTTATTTATTGCAATCTGTGCCACCAGGATTAAGAAAATATCTTGAATTTAAACATCATTAATGTGTTTGTTCACTGAGCCTAACTCGCTATATTAATCCACATTTTAAACTATATTATGGATACACGATTATGGATACACGGTTAGTGTGAAATAATATAGTATATTCATCCGTAAAATCTTCTCTTTCATCCCGTACAATCTTATCAATTTGAATCTCAATCTTTAACCATATTCCAGCAATATTATTGAAATGGGTGGGGATTTACTCTTACCAATACATCTATTGATTTTAACAATATGTTTTTTTTGATAGTTAATTTTTTAACGACCAGATTTTTTAATGTAAAGTCTGATTATCACCTTTTTAATGTGTTACTAAAAAGTGTTTATTCTCTAGGTATTAACAATCTTATAAAGCAAGTTCAATTCTCTTAATATAACTTTTAGTTATAACCATGTGATGATTTGTTATTTATTTATTTCATTTTTTTGTTGATAGACTTTAGCGGTACCTAATATAACTTTTAATGAGGTTTTGAATGAAATTTCTTACTAAATCGCTAATAACGGTTGCTTTTCTCGGCACATTATTAAGCGCCAATTCTGCTTTTGCCGATCGTTTAGATGATATCGAAAAGCGGGGCGAAATTAAAATAGCTGTATTTGATAGCAACCCGCCTTTTGGTTTTATTGACGAAACAACCAATAAAATTGTAGGTCTTGATGTAGATTATGCCAATGCAATTGCCAAAGAATTAAATGTCAAAGTTGCATTAGTACCAACTAATCCAGCGAATCGTATTCCATTATTAACCTCAAAAAAAGCGGATTTAATTGTGGCAAACTTTACGGTTACCGATGAACGAGCAAAAACAGTCGATTTTAGTTTGCCGTATTTTGCTACCGGTCAAAAATTTATTGCTAAAAAGGGCGTACTTAAAACAGCCGATGATCTAAAAAATTTGCGGATCGGCGCTGATAAAGGCACCGTGATGGAAATTACGCTTCGTGAAAAGTATCCAACTGCAAAAGTGATCTCTTATGATGATACACCATTTGCGTTTGCTGCATTACGTAATGGTGTGGTGCAAGCGATTACTCAAGATGATGCTAAATTAATTGGTTTACTCGCCAATGTACCAGAAGAACAGCGTGAAAACTTCGAAATTTCACCCTTTAGTATCACACAAGAATATCAAGCGGTTGGTATCCCTAAAGGCGAAACACGCTTAATAGACAAAGTAAACCAAATATTATTAAAACTCGAAACCAATGGTGAAGCATTAACGATTTATAATCGTTGGTTCGGTCCTAACACTAAATCTGCAATGCCCCGCGGTGTTTTTAAAATAGGGTCGGCTCAATAAATTATGTTAGAGCAATTACTTGAAGCTCGCTATTTATGGTGGTTATGGGATGGTTTTTTAGTAACCTTAGCTATCTCACTACTTACTATCATATTTTCGACGATTTTAGGTTTTTTGTTGGTTATTGCTCAGCAAAGTGGAATCAAATTGATTAAAGGTATGGTGGTAGGTTATAACGCAATTTTTCGTTATTCTCCATTATTACCACAACTGTTTTTTTGGTATTTTGGTATTGGTAACTTGTTGCCCACTGAATTTAAAATATGGTTGTTTGACGAGCCACAAATTCAATTATGGTTTTTTACACTGAAAATGCCATCATTCGAATTTATTATTGGTTTTATTGGCCTGACTTGTTATTCCAGTGCTTTTATTGCTGAAGAATTTAGAGCAGGGATTGCTGGTGTGAGTGTAGGGCAACAACAAGCATCATTGGCATTAGGATTAACTTGGTGGCAAAGTATGCGTTTTATTATTTTACCTCAGAGTTTTTGTATTGCCTTTACACCTCTTATTGGTCAATATATGAATATTGTTAAAAATTCATCGTTAACGATGGCCATAGGGGTGTTAGAGCTATCTTATGTTTCAAGGCAAGTTGAAACCGAATCATTAAAAACTTTTCAAGATTTTGCTGTTGCAACGTTTTTATATATTTTGGCTATTGTAATTATTGGCACGTTAGGCAATATTTATCAAACCAAACGATTCCCTACGGGTAGGATGTAATTACTTATTATGGAATTTAAAGGTCTAGAAGTTATCTATAATAACTTAAGTTATATGATGTGGGGTAACTTTCCGGGTGGGATATTTTTAACACTATTAATGAGTTTAGCCACAATTGTATTTTCATCTTTTATGGGGATCTTAGCTGGCATTGGTTTAACGGTTAGTAAAGGGCTTGTTCGTTCCTTATTAATTGGCGTGCTGGGCTTTTTAAGAGCAATTCCAGTGATCATGCTCATATTTTGGACTTACTTTTTATTGCCTGTGTTACTTAATGTAGACGTACCTGCAATTACAACGGTAGTTTTCGCATTATCTGTTATTGGTGCTGCTTATATTGGGCACTCAGTGCATGCAGGGATGATTGCTGTATCGAAAGATCAATGGCAAGCTGCATTTTCACTAGGATTATCTAAAACTCAAGTCATTATCTACATTATTTTACCGCAAGCTCTAAAAATGATGATGCCATCTTTTGTTAATCAATGGGTATCGTTGATTAAAGATACCTCCTTAGCTTATGTTGTTGGTGTCGCTGAATTTACCTTTATTGCCACGCAAATTAATAATCGCAGTATGGTGTATCCAACTGAAATATTTTTATTTGTGATTGTTGTCTATTTTATCATTTGTTTATCTTTGGATATTGTTGTATCTTTTTTGGCAAAAAAGGTGTTTGTTTAGTACAAAATCATCGTTCATTTAACGATTTTGTTTGATAAATTTGTTTATTAATTGACTTATTATTATTAAGGTTCTTTTAAGGTTTAAGCGTTAAATTGTCATTAACTTAATTAATTTGGTAATTGTTTAATGTGGCATGATTTTAATACTCAACTTTTTCTATTAATCAATGCGTCGGATCAAGCATCAAAATCATTTATTAGCTTCGCTATTTTTTGTGCAAAATATTTAGTCTATTTCCCTATTATTTATATGGGTATTTGTTGGTATATTTATCCTATTTATCGGCAACTCATGTTAAAAATGTTGATAAGTTTATGTTTGGCATTATTGATTACTTTTATTATTCGTCATCTATTTTATTCTCCACGACCATTTGCAGTAAATATTGGAACTAATTACCTTTTTCATGATAAAACAAGCTCTTTACCAAGCCAACATGCAGTATTTGTATGGACTCTATTTTTTACTGCTTTTTTCAACAAAACGCAACGAACTAAAACAATCTTATGTTTATTGGCGATAATTGCATTATTGGTCTGTTGGAGTCGTATCTATCTGGGAGTGCATTGGCCATTAGATATTTTGGTTGGATTTATTGTGAGCTTTATATCCACATTGATAATTAAAAAATATTGGATAAATGTAAGTAAATTGATTAATGGATAGTTATCTTATGGATTGTAATTAATTGCGCTGTATAGCAAAGATAAACATATAATAAGTCATCAACTATCGACTTTATTATAAAATACCAATTAGAGTAAATGATAATGAAAATACTTATTGTTGAAGATGATAGTTTACTACAAAAAGGTCTGTATGATGGTATTACCTCCAATGGTTATGTGTGTGAACTAGCATCAACAGGTAAGCAGGCCGAACAGTATATCCAATTTGGGCAATTTAGTCTGATTATTCTTGATTTAGGTTTGCCTGATTGTGATGGCTTAGAATTACTGACACGCTGGCGAAAAAAGCAAATTGATGCACCTATTCTTATTCTTACCGCACGTGATACCGTTGAGGATAGAGTAGAGGGTTTAGATTTAGGTGCTGATGACTATTTAATAAAACCTTTTGCTTTAACAGAATTGTTAGCCAGAGTGCGGGCATTAATTCGTCGTAATCAAGGTACCGCTGATAATCTGATTAGTTATGGACCTATTACTATTGATATCAAACAGCAAAAAGTAACTGTCAATAATCAAGAAATAGTATTAACGCCAAAAGAGTTTATCGTTTTATCCCGATTAATGTTAAAAGCAGGTGAAAAAGTGCATCGTGATTTACTGCAAAACGATCTCTACGATTGGCAAAGTGATCCAAGCTCAAACGTCCTAGAAGTATATATTCATGGATTACGAAATAAACTCGGAAAAAATTGTATTCGAACTGTTCGTGGCTATGGCTATCAACTTAGCATTGATTGTTAATTAATACTACTAACTATATAAATTTATTATGATCGCAAAATCTTTTAGTGATATTCGTCACAGTATTCGCTGGAATCTTTTTTTTACTTTAGGCGCAATTATGCTCATTTGCCAAACTATTACCGTTTTTTGGTTATGGCATGAAAGTAAAGAACAAATTGATGTATTGGTTAATTTAACACTGAGTCAAAATAAAATTGATGAAGTGGTTGAGCATGAAGAACTTGAAGCTATTTTTGCACTGTTTTGTTCTGCTTTTACCATGATGCTGGTGACATTATTTTTAGCCTATAAAGCCATCAAATGGATTACTAAACCGCTAGAAATTTTGGAAAAAGATCTTAATCAACGTACTGAAGAGAATTTAAAACCTATTGAACCAATTAGTAATATGCGCGAAATTAAATCCATCACTTCAGTATTGAATAATCTGTTTATTCGTCTTAGTACAACTTTGGCACAAGAACGGCTTTTTACTGCCGATGTTGCGCATGAAATGCGAACGCCGCTTGCTGGTATACGTTTACATTTAGAATTATTAGAAACTAAAAACCATATTGATTGTACTGAATTAATTGACAGAATTGATCGTTTAGTTAATACGGTTGAGCAATTATTGATGTTAGCGCGTGCAAGCCAAAAATTTACAGTTGGGCAATATCAACAGATTAATTTCTATGATGATATTATGATCCCTTTATGTGATGAATTAACCGAATTAACTAAACAGAAATTTCAATCTATTGAATGGAATATACCTGATACAAAACTTTCGTTTAATGGTGATGTCACTTTAATAAGATTACTATTGCGTAATTTAGTCGAAAATAGTCATCGCTATAGCCCAAAACAGACCAAAATAGTAGTAAGTTGTTATAAGGATAAAAAAGATATCTTTATAAGTGTGGAGGATGAGGGGGCAGGCATTGACGAATCAAAAAGCGAAAAACTCACTCAAGCCTTTTTCCGGATGGATCGCAAACATGACGGCATTGGGCTTGGTTTAAGTATTGTTAATCGTATTGCAAAGTTACATCATGGTTTATTTATGTTAAAAAATCGATCTGGCGATGCGAAAGGTGCAATTGCACAATTGCAACTTACTGATTCAACACGTCAATTAAACGAGTAAGCAAAGGATTATGACTATTTTCTTTAACAATAGACTTTAAAAAGCGCTGCCAAGTTCGTTCAATTTTAGATTTTGCAAAACAAGGAATGTAATTCGCAATTGGAATAAAAGTTGAATTACCAATGTTGTCGATAATAACTAAACGACTGTTAGTATCGCTTAACTGTTGAAATAAGATATTTTTACTTTTGATAGTCATGGTAATGATACGATCTTTTAATAATGCTGATTTTAACTCTTTGAGCCCCGTGACTAATTGATCAAAATATTTTTCGGTTAACGATTTATTAGCAAGGTATTTTTCCAGTGGAATTGCGGTTTCACCATTATAATCTCGAATCAGTTCAAAGATATGACCATTACCATAATTAGTTAAAACCGGTCCATAATATTTAGCTAATGCATCAAATGATACATTACGTTTAATAAGATGTTTATAATAGGCAATTTCGCGGTTGGTTTCTTCTTCTGCTCCCTCATTATAGTTGACTTTAATGCATTTATTGGCATCCTCTGGGTGATGATAACATTTGCGGTGTAATCCGCGACTTATATAATCTTTTTCGGAAAGTGTGATGGTAGTATTCATGATATAAATTTTCTATTATTTGGGCTTGACTTTAAGTGTAACAGCAAGACTTTATTATCGCCATGATTTTTTATTTTTAAACTAGCGCTTTTATATTATTTCTGTATAATATCGGCACCCACGTTACAACAACGTTTTTCCCAACGTTGTTTTCGGTTGTCAAAGTTAATGTAACAACTCGAAGGGGTTAGTTAGTTAATAGCAACAATCAAAAAGTGTAAATAAATCAAATGATTTATTAACGTGAGATTAATTAAAAATTGGATAATTACGAATGAGTACTTTTTCAGCTAAACCAGAAACAGTTAAACGCGACTGGTATGTTGTTGATGCAGCAGGTAAAACGTTAGGTCGTTTAGCTACTGAAATCGCAAGCCGTTTGCGTGGTAAACACAAAGCAGAATACACACCACATGTTGATACAGGTGACTATATCATTGTTATCAATGCAGAAAAAGTTGCTGTAACAGGCAAAAAACGCACTGATAAGATTTATTATCGCCATACTGGCTACATCGGTGGACTTAAAGAAGCGACTTTTAAAGAAATGATTGAACGTCATCCTGAACAAGTCATCGAAATTGCTGTAAAAGGCATGTTACCGAAAGGTCCTCTTGGTCGTGCAATGTACCGTAAACTAAAAGTTTATGCTGGTAGTGAGCACAATCATGCGGCACAACAACCGCAAGTATTAGATATTTAAGGGGATAGAAGATGGCTGATAATCAATATTACGGTACAGGTCGCCGCAAAAGTTCTGCTGCTCGCGTGTTTATTAAACCAGGTAGTGGAAATATCGTTATTAATAAACGTTCATTAGAGCAATACTTTGGTCGTGATACTGCTCGTATGGTTGTTATGCAACCTTTAGAGTTAGTTGAAATGACTGACAAACTTGATCTATACATCACTGTTAAAGGTGGCGGTATTTCAGGTCAAGCTGGTGCAATTCGTCACGGTATTACTCGTGCATTAATGGAATATGACGAAACATTACGTTCTGCATTACGTCAAGCAGGCTTTGTTACTCGTGATGCTCGTCAAGTTGAACGTAAAAAAGTGGGTCTACGCAAAGCACGTCGTCGTCCACAATTCAGCAAACGTTAATTGCATACGTTACAAAATTGTTTTCAAAACCCAGCCAAAAGCTGGGTTTTTTTATGTCAAATTATTGTCTATCTAAAATAGTCATTGAGGTGATTGACTAAGTGTAATTTAGCCTTTTGTAATATAACATTCAGATTTTTAATTTAATTATTGCTACTCATAAAAACGATTATTTTTACTAAAACGTATAGCTAACCTTAAACTTCTTGTCAAAAAATTTTTCAATACAAGAAAGATAGTAATAAAATGCATTTTTTTAACAAATTTGTTATCCAATTTGTTAGAATAGTCACATAACTAACTTATTTTAACTTTGCTTATTGGGAGTGAACATGGTTGTTGCTGTTAATAAACGTTCTGTTATGACACTATTTTGTGATACAACAGATATTTACGGCCATCAGATTCGTTTTGTATTGGCAGAAAAAGGTGTGACTGCTGAAATCGAGTTTGTAACCGCAGATGATTTACCTCAAGAATTATTGGATCTTAATCCATACGCTACTATCCCAACTTTAATTGATCGCGATCTTACTTTATACGAGCCTCATATCGCATTAGAATATCTAGATGAACGATTCCCACATCCTCCTTTAATGCCTGTTTATCCTATTCTTCGAGCAAATGCACGTTTAACGATGTATCGTATCAAAAAAGAGTGGTATGCCGCTTACGAAACAATTATTGCCGATCCTAATAGCAATGCAGCTAAAACAGCCCGAAAAAATTTATTGGATGATCTTGTTTCAATTTCAGTTATTTTTAAAGAAAAAGATTATTTTATGAGTGATGATTTCACTTTATGTGATTGTTATTTTGCTCCATTATTATGGCGTTTACCAATGCTTAATATTGAATTACCAAAAGTTGCTGAAAAAAATTATTTAAATTATATGGCACGCATTTTTGAACGTCCTGCTTTTATTCAGTCTCTTACTGACGATGAAAGAAAGATGAGAGCATAATAAATAATTTTATCTGATTTGCACTATTTTTTATACAAGGTATTTTTATGGAACTTGAGCAAATGACTCCACGTCGGCCTTATTTATTTAGGGCTTTTTATGATTGGATTCTGGATAATGATTTAACTCCCTATATTGTGGTGAATACTTCTGTCTATGGAGTATTGGTTCCACAAGAGTTTGTACAGAATAATCAGATAGTGCTAAATATTGCACCACAATCTGTAGGTCAATATGTATCAAATAATGAGCAAATTGAGTTTAATGCCCGTTTTTCTGGTGTGCCACAACATATTGTTGTTCCTATGGCTGCGGTTGAAGCTATCTATGCTCGTGAAAATGGAGTAGGGATGGGATTTGAGGATGAACCTCAATATCGAGCGTTACAAGAAAAACAAAATAATCAATCCGAAACACCTCCTGCAAAAAAGGCCAATCCATTTAGAGTGGTAAAATAATTTTTAATAATAAAATTATTTTCCAGATTTAAATCTCAATGTCTATTAACGCCCGCTTAACTAACGGGCAATAAGTAACATAATAAATCAATCGCAATTTAAAATATTAATAGTTATCACTTATCAAATGAAGAGATAAAACTTATTATCATTTTAATTTCTTATAATTGATAATGATTATTATTAACATCAAAATGCGTGCGTGTTATGTCATGAATTCAACTGATATCAATCCAAGTTCTCGCTTGTGGAAATTAGCATTTACTTATAAAACTTTAATGATTTTTTCCTGTTTATTCTCTATTTTTAGTGTCATCACTTCATTTGTACCATTCATTGCCATCTATTTCATTGTTTGTGAAATTATAGTGAGCATCAGTCATCAAACAGAATTAAATAGCGAATTAATTATTAGTTATGGCTGGCTGGCATTTATGGCTGCTGCATTAGCGATTGTTTTTAATTTCCTAGCGTTATGCTTATCACATATTGTTGCATTTAAAACACTTTATAATCTTAAATACAACTTTATTCGTTATTTATCCTGTTTACCTTTAGGCTTTCATACAAACCATTCTAGTGGCGAGCTTAGAAAAATCGTGGATGACGATATCGAAAAAATTGAACAATTTATTGCTCATCAATTGCCCGATATGATTGGATCCTTTGCTTCTCCTGTAGTTATTTTGGTGATTCTAGCCGTTTTCGATTGGCGATTAGGTTTAGCAACGTTAGTACCTATTATCCTTGCCTATATCGTATTAATTAGTGGCTATCGACGTAAGGATATCAAAACCAATCAACAAGAGTTGCAAAAAAAATTGATTGAAATGAGTCATGCTTCAGTTGAATATATAAGAGGTATTACCGTTATAAAGGCTTTCAATCAGACATTTTTTTCATTTAAACGATTTAATGACGCGATTAAAGCTTATCAATTTTATTGTTTAAAATTTATATATTGTTTTAAATACCACATGGCATTTTTTATATTGTTATTAAATAGTATTTATCTCTTTATTGTTCCAGTTGTTATCTTTTTGATCAGTGATACGGATAATTACGCTAATTTCATTTTGTCAGCCATTTTTTATTTGATTTTTTCTTTAGGATTACCTGCACCATTTTTCAAATTGATATATGTAACTCAAGGATTTCAAAAAACAGTTAAAAGCGTCCAAAATATGGATGAGGTATTAAATGTTCCTCCTCTTAGCGAACCCAAAGAGGGGCTGAAAGTTGCAAGCTACGATATTCAATTTGATAATGTGTGTTTTTCTTATCATGATGAACAGGTATCAAATCCAACCGAAAGTAATAACGCGCTTAACCATATTTCATTTACTGCTAAACAAGGTGAAATAACGGCTTTAGTCGGTTTATCAGGCAGTGGCAAAAGTACCATATCCTTACTCATTCCACGATTTTATGACCCAGATGAGGGCCTTATTACAATTGGTCATGTTGATTTAAAACAGATGAATAGTGATTATTTATTATCTTTAGTAAGTTTTGTTTTTCAAGATGTGTTTTTATTCAAGCAAAGTGTAATAAACAACATTCGGATCGGTAAACCTGACGCAACAATTAATGAAGTTATTGCGGTTGCTAAATCTGCTCAATGCCATGAATTCATTGAAAAATTACCAAATGGTTATGATTCAATTATTGGATCAGATGGTATACATCTTTCTGGGGGTGAAATGCAACGACTGGCTATCGCTCGAGCACTATTAAAAAATTCTCCAATTTTAATCCTTGATGAAGCCACTTCATTTGCCGATCCTGAAAATGAGAGCAAAATTCAATTAGCAATGAAAGCATTAATGAAAAATAAAACGGTCATTATGATAGCTCACCGTCTATCAACAATACGAGATGCTAATAAGATCATCGTATTAGACAAAGGAAATATTGCTGAGTCAGGAACACATGAACAACTATTTTCAAATAAGGGAACCTACTACAAGATGTGGCAATATTATCAGCAAACATTAGATTGGCAAATGCATCATTCTGATATGAGTAAGTCAAATAATGATGAGCAAATAAGTTATCAGCAGGGGTCAGAAAATGTTTAAGCGATTATTGATGTTATCCGATACAGGAAGTGAAAATTTAAGACAAGCTATCATTGCATGTACGATCTCAAATCTTACATTGATGTTACCGTTTATTATTCTATTGCAAGTCATTGTCTCGTTAATTACCCCGTTAACAAGTCATTTAGCAGTAAATAAGAGTTATTTATGGTTAATGATAGGGTTAGGCATATTATCTAGTTTACTTTTTTTATTTTGTTATCAAAGAGAATATAAAAAAACTTATGCAAATGCGTTTGGACAGGCAGCAAATACTCGCATTGAAGTGGCAGAGAAAATTAGAAAACTTCCACTTAGTTTTTTTAATCGTAAAGATTTATCTGAACTAACAACTAATATTATGGGTGATTGTGCAACAATTGAGAACATGTTGAGTCATGTCATTCCCCAATTAATTGGTTATTCATGCAGTAGTGTTATTACTTGTGCTTTATTAGCTTTTTACGATTGGAGAATGGCAAGTGCTATCTTTTGTACTTTACCTATTGCATTTTTAATTATGCTTATCGGCAAAGGTTTTGAAAAAAAATTAGGAAAAAAACAAGTACAAAGTAAATTAGCTGTCTCAAATGAGGTTCAAGAATATCTTGATGGAATTAAAATCATCAAAGGCTTTGGTATTAGTGGTGAAAAATTTAAAACACTGGATAGAGCACTTAAAAATATGATGTGGGCATCGATCAAATTTGAAGGTGTAAGTGGAATTTTTGTCGCGTTATCTACTTTGATTTTGCAGGTAGGTTTGGGCATAGTTGTTTTAGTCGGTGTGAAGTTGATCGTTATTGGTAGTTTAGATCCGATAACATTTTTAGCCTTTATTGTTATTGGTTCACGCATATACAGCCCTTTAATTTCTGTATTAACGCTATTACCTGAGCTTTTTTATATGCTGACATCTATTGAACGGATGAAAAGTTTACAAACAGAACCAATAATGGAAGGTCGAGATGATGTTTTGTTGAAAAATTTTAGTGTTACCATAGATCACATTAATTTTTCATATAAGCAAAAAACTGTTATTAATGATCTGAGTTGTGTTATTCCGTCAAACAAAATGACTGCGTTAGTAGGGCCTTCAGGAAGCGGTAAAAGCACGTTATTACAATTAATTGCTCGTTTTTGGGATGTCAATAAAGGCGTAATTAGTATTGACGGTAATGATATTAAAACCATCGATCCGGAGACG
The DNA here is from genome assembly GCA_946481345.1 of uncultured Gilliamella sp. Classification (GTDB taxonomy): domain Bacteria; phylum Pseudomonadota; class Gammaproteobacteria; order Enterobacterales; family Orbaceae; genus Gilliamella. The sequence continues at coordinate 45,843 of CAMLMY010000010.1, forward strand.
TTGATGCGCAGTGTGTCGTTTGTATTTCAAAATGTTATTTTATTCGATGATACCATTTTAAATAATATTCGTATCGGTCGACATGATGCGAGCGATGAAGAGGTTAAACTTGCAGCCAAAAAAGCTCGATGTGATGAGTTGATTGCTCGTTTACCTCATGGCTGGGATACTTTAGTTGGTGAAAATGGCAGTAAGCTATCGGGTGGCGAAAGACAGCGAATATCAATAGCAAGAGCATTATTAAAGAATGCTCCGATTGTACTGCTGGATGAAGCAACTGCATCGCTTGATCCTGAAAATGAAGTTTATATACAACAAGCCATTTCAGAATTAGTTAAAGATCGAACTGTGATTGTAATTGCCCATCGTTTAAAAACAATTATCACGGCCGATCAAATTATTGTATTAGATAAAGGCCGTATTGTTGAACAGGGTAGCTACCAACAATTAATCGATAACAATGGTTTATTTGCCAGACTTTATTCTCTGCAAAAACAAGAGTTTTCTGTCAGTAATTGATTAAGTGTATTTCTTAGGTAAATCGGTATATGATATAAAAAATTAACTGATTTATCTGAACATAATGAAAGAAATCGAATTAAAATTTGAAATTGCAACTAAAGATATTCATGATTTAAAAAATTTTTTAAATCAATGGGTAAGTTGTGATCAAGCTGAATTTGAATCCTCTTCAAAAATTCAAAACAATATTCACGAACTTAAACTTTTTAATACCTATTATGATACTCAAGATTACTATTTACGTTCTAATGGGTGTGGTTTACGGATTAGGGGAACACAAGACAAGCTCAGTAAACAATTTGAGATTACCGTAAAGCATGGTAACAAAGCCGTTGCAGGTTTACATGAACGATCTGAATATAATGCTAGCTTACCAGACAACTATCTTGATTTAACTTTGCTCCCAAGCAATGCTTTTCCTAAAGATTGTAATATAGAAAATTTACAAAAAATGCTGCGTCCACTATTTACAACACATTTTGATCGGCAAACATGGTTAATTTCATTTGCCAATAGCGAAATAGAAGTCGCTTTAGATCAAGGTGAAATCATTGCTAATGGAGAATCAAAATCGATACAAGAAGTTGAGTTAGAAATAAAACAAGGTAATAAACATGATTTAATCAATTTTGCTATTGAATTAAGTAGATTTAACCTACATCTCTTTTCTCAAAGTAAGGCCTCTCGCGGTTATCGATTATTAAAAAACGCGCCTGTTAATCGCGCTCCTTTTAGCCTGCAAATTAAACATGATTTATCAAGCTTATTAAATTTTTGGCAACAAAACGAAGAGTATGCAATCGAAAATAATGATCTAGCGTTTTATCAACAACTCTTAATTCAAATAAACGAAATACTAGCTAATCACGATATTGCACACGAATCTGAATTTAAACAGTGGCAACAAGCTATCACCAATATTCACTCCGTTTATGATTTTGCTTATAGCCCAATAAATACAGTATTAAAACTACTGCTAGTTGCACGGTTAAATAAAGAGTAATGTTATGATTTTATGATAAATAGGACGAGTCGATAACGTCATCAATGCGAGAGAAGGATATGTCACAATCTGAAATTTTGAATCAACAAAAACAGAAAATAACATCACAGCTATCACAATGTAATTCCGTTTTCGTACAGGAAAATCTTAATATTTTGGTACAAAGTGATTTTATAGTAGATGCTTTTTATCGATATCCACAGTGGCTTACAAATATTATTAATCATCCGCCACAAGCTGATGAAAGACGTTATTATCAACAATGGCTTAATGAACACTTAACATCGGTATTGGATGAAACGGCATTAATGAAAGCATTAAGATTATTTAGACGTTATATCTTAGTCAGACTTGAATGGTCACAATTAACTTATACTAGTAGCGATGAACAAATATTAAGTCAATTAAGTGAACTTGCTGAAGTCATTATTGTAACGGCACGTGATTGGTTGTATGAATTAAGTTGTAAAGAGTGGGGGACACCGTGTAGTCATCAAGGTGAACCTCAACCTTTGCTCGTATTGGGTATGGGAAAACTAGGGGGAGGAGAACTGAATTTTTCCTCTGACATTGATTTAATTTTTACTTATCCTGAACATGGGCAAACGCAAGGTGGCAGGCGAGAACTGGATAATGCTGTATTTTTTACCCGTTTAGGACAACGTTTAATAAAAGCGCTTGATAGTATTACCGAAGACGGTTTTGTCTATCGTGTTGATATGCGATTACGTCCACTTGGTGAGGGTGGGCCATTAGTCTTAAGTTTTTCATCTATGGAAGATTATTATCAAGAACAAGGGCGAGATTGGGAACGTTATGCTATGGTAAAAGCCAAAGTGTTAGGCGATCAGCAAAACTCTTTCACCAAAGAACTTTACCAAATGCTTAAGCCTTTTGTCTATCGTCGTTACATTGATTTTAGTGTTTTACAATCTTTACGTAATATGAAAAGCATGATTGAACGTGAAGTACGCCGACGTGGTTTAAAAAATAATATTAAATTAGGTGCTGGAGGCATTCGTGAAATCGAGTTCATTGTACAGGTTTTTCAACTGATTCGCGGTGGCCGTGTCATTGGGCTACAGACACGTTCTCTGCTTACCGCCTTACAAGTAATTGAACAAGAATCATTGCTTGATACTAATGAAGTGGCTCAATTGCGTAATAACTACTTATTTTTACGTCGCTGCGAAAATTTACTGCAAGCCATTAATGATGAACAAACCCAAACATTACCAGAAGAAAAGCTCGATCAAATTCGTTTAGCTACCAATATGGGATTTACCAATTGGTCTGAGTTTATTGAACAATTAACTGTGCGTATGCAACAAAATCGCTTGATATTCAATGCTCTTATTGGTAATGATGATTCAGAGTCTGTTCCAAACACAAAACAATACAATGATCTGTTTGATGAATTATGGGTTCCTGATTTGCAATTAAGTGATATAAAAACTGTATTGCCAAACTATTCTGATAGTGATGCAGAGCAACTTTATCAAATGCTCATCCAATTTCGTAATGATATTGGCAAACGGACAATAGGTGTGCGTGGGCGTGAAATACTCGATCAACTCATGCCTCGTTTATTAGATGCTATTTGTAATGGACAACAGGCAATTATGGTATTTTCACGCATATTGCCTTTGTTGGTTAATATTGTTAGTCGTACGACCTATTTAGAGCTATTGCTTGAATATCCGAGTGCATTAAAGCAGTTGATCCGTCTATGTAGTGCCTCTCCTATGATTAGTGATCAACTGGCTCACTATCCGATTTTATTAGATGAATTAATTGATATTAATTCACTTTATCAAACGATTGAACCTAATGAGTATAAAAGTCAACTTTATCAATACTTATTACGTATTCACGTTGACGATGAAGAACAGCAATTAGAAGCCTTACGCCAATTTAAGCAGATGCAATTACTGCACATTGCTGCGGCAGATGTGGAACATATATTAACCACTATGAAAGTAAGTGATCACCTTACTTATGTGGCGGAAGCATTACTTGATTTTGTTGTACAAATGGCTTGGAGTCAGATGGTCGAACGTTATGGTAAACCCGCTCACTTAGCTGATAATCATAAAGGATTAGTCGTGGTCGCTTATGGTAAATTGGGGGGCTGGGAGCTGGGTTACGGTTCGGATCTGGATTTAGTTTTTTTGCATGATTGCCCTGCAAATAGTGTTACCAATGGTGACAAACAGATTGATAGTCGTCAATTTTATTTACGCTTGGTGCAACGTATTATCCATTTATTTAATGTTCGCACTAGTTTCGGTATTCTTTATGAAGTGGATGTCAGATTACGTCCACAAGGTGATGCAGGTTTACTTGCGTGTAGTTTAGATTCCTTTGCGGATTATCAAATGAATGAAGCATGGACATGGGAACAACAAGCGCTGGTAAGAGCTCGAGCGGTATATGGTGAAAATGATCTTATAAAACGTTTTAACCAAATCCGTCATGATGTGCTTTGCAAACCACGAGATGAAAATCAATTAAAAACCGAAGTTAGGCAAATGCGTGAAAAAATGCGAAATCACTTAGGAACGACGCAAGCTGAACTATTTAACCTGAAAATTGATGAAGGAGGCATTGGTGACATCGAATTTTTATCACAATATTTGGTGCTCAATTATGCTCATTCACACCCTAAAATGACAACTTGGAGTGACAATGTACGAATTTTAGAGCTAGCTACTCATTACCAAATTATGGACAGTGATGAAGCAGAACAATTGACTCAAGCTTATATTGATATGCGTAATCAAATTCATCAACTTGCATTACAACTATTACCTAGTATGGTCAACAGTTCACAATTTTATCGAGAAAAACAGATAGTTAAACAAAGTTGGCAAAAGTGGTTGATGTAATTGTTTAGGTGAACCATTATCGGTTAATAGTGTTTATTTAGCCGATAATGGATGTCAAAAGTTCACTAACAACTTATTTTGCTTCTTTCCACAAAATCATATCTTGCTCTTCAAGTTCTGATGCATCAAAACCCATTGCAGGAGCAATGTCTTCTCGGTCAAATGCGATATCGCCACCATTAACGGCATCATCCCCTTTTTTGATTCCTTTAAAATCAAAAAGGTTTGTGTCACACAGGTGAGAGAGAGTGATATTTTGGGTAGCACGGAACATGGTTTCAATGCGTCCTGGGAATTTTTTATCCCACTCATTAAGCATCTCTTTAATGACTTGACGTTGTAAGTTAGGCTGTGAGCCACAAAGATTACAAGGAATAATTGGAAATTGCTTAATTTCAGCATATTTGGCAATATCCTTTTCTTTGCAATAAGCAAGTGGACGGATGATAATATGTTCACCAGAATCATTCATCAATTTGGGAGGCATGGCTTTAAGCTTGCCACCATAGAACATATTTAAAAACAGGGTTTCTAAAATATCATCACGATGATGCCCTAATGCTATTTTGGTCGCACCCAGTTCGGTTGCTGTACGGTATAAAATTCCACGTCGTAAGCGTGAGCAAAGCGAACAAGTAGTTTTACCTTCTGGGATCTTTTCTTTCACAATGCCATAAGTATTTTCCTGCACAATCTTATACTCGATACCTAATGATGCTAAATATTGAGGTAGAATATGTTCAGGAAACCCTGGTTGCTTTTGATCTAAATTTACCGCCACTAATTCAAAATTGACTGGCGCGCTTATTTTTAAATTAATAAGGATATCAAGCAAGGTATAGCTATCTTTACCACCTGATAAACAAACCATAATACGATCGCCATCTTCGATCATATTAAAATCGGCAATTGCCTCGCCGGTTAGGCGACGCAATCGTTTATGTAGTTTATTTTGATTATATGTATTCATCACAATTTTATAGATTACTCAGCACGGCTCATGTAACGACGTTCAGCGATATGAATTTTAATTTTTTCATTGTTATCAATATATTCAGGCACTTGAATAACAAGACCCGTTGATAATGTTGCGGGTTTAGTGCGAGCACTTGCTGAAGCACCTTTGATACTTGGTGAAGTTTCGATAATTTCTAAATCTACCGTTTGCGGTAATTCTAAGGCAATCACGTCACCATCAGCCATCAATACCTGAATGCCACTCATACCGCCTTCTGGAATGAACAGTAACTCTTCTTCAATTTGTTCTTTTTTGAAGATAAATGGTGTGTAGTCTTCATTGTCCATAAACACATATTCATCACCATCGATATAAGAAAAACTAACTGGACGACGAGAAAGCTCAATGGTTTCGATAATATCGTCCCCTTTGAAGCGTTCTTCCACTTTACCACCATTTTTTACATCGGTAAATCGCATTTTATACAGCGTACTGGCACCACGAGCACTCGGGCTTTGAACATCGATATCTTTTACAAGAAGAAGTTTTCCATTGTACGTGACCGCATCGCCACGTTTTATTTCATTTGCTTTAGCCATAATATTTATTCTTCACAATTAATGATAATAAAGGTTAGATAAGGTAAAAATTAGCTCGCTATTTTACCGCTAACTTGCTATTGTCACCATCAAAATTTATCGCAGAACTTTAAAATAAAGGAAATACTATGGCAGATTCATATGAATGTCGAAAAAATTGTGGCGCTTGCTGCATTGCTCCCTCAATTTCATCTGCAATTCCTGGTATGCCTAATGGCAAACCTGCGGGTATTGCATGCATTCATTTGGATAATAATTATCAGTGTGGTCTTTTTCAAAAATCATCAAGACCGATAGTTTGTGGTCGATTAAAACCCTGTTTTGAAATGTGTGGCAATAATCGAGAACAAGCTATGCATTATTTAACTCAATTAGAACAGTTGACTAGCAATTGAGTATTGCATAAATTTAATAAACCAGAGCGATTATTAGAATTATTTATCTCGCAAAGTTGTTTTTTTGATAAACTTCACCGCACTTCAATATCTAGTAATAAATATCAGTAATTATAGAATTAATTTTCGCTATCTTCAGATTAGGAAATATCTTAATTGATAGCTGTTTTTTCTATTAAATTTAATATCAATAAACAGAAGAACATTGTTATGAAAAATAAATTAAAACGAGATTTAAAAGCTCGTCATTTAACGATGATTGCTATCGGCGGTTCAATCGGAACAGGGCTATTTGTTGCATCGGGTGCAACCGTTGCCCAAGCAGGTCCAGGTGGTGCGCTACTGTCATATGCCATTATTGGGGTGATGGTATACTTTTTAATGACCAGTCTTGGCGAACTTGCCGCCTATTTACCTGTTTCAGGAACATTCGCAACTTATGGTGCACGTTATGTTGATGAAGCTTTTGGTTTCGCAATCGGTTGGAACTACTGGTATAACTGGGCCATTACCGTTGCGGTTGATTTAGTTGCCGCACAGCTGGTTATCTCATATTGGATTGATGCAGGGGCTTACAGTTGGTTATGGAGCTTACTATTTTTAAGCATTATATTTTGTTTAAATTATATTTCTGTTAAAGGTTTTGGTGAAGCTGAGTTTTGGTTTTCATTAATTAAAGTTGTCACTGTTATTGTCTTTATCGTAGTTGGTTTGTTGATGATAATTGGCATTTTACGAGGTGCAGAAAGTGCAGGTTGGCAAAACTGGCAAGTAGGTGATGCACCTTTTGTTGGTGGATTTTCTTCAATGATTGGTGTAGCAATGGTGGTTGGGTTTTCATTCCAAGGTACCGAATTAATCGGTATTGCTGCGGGTGAATCAAAGGATCCTGAAAAAAATATACCAAGAGCTATGCGACAAGTATTTTGGCGTATATTACTATTTTATATCTTTGCGATTTTAGTTATTAGTTTAATTATTCCTTATACCGATCCTAATTTGCTACGCAATGATGAAACGGATATAAGTGTTAGTCCGTTTACGTTAGTATTTCAACATGCAGGACTACTGTCTGCGGCAGCACTAATGAATGCCGTTATTTTAACTTCGGTTTTATCAGCTGGTAACTCGGGTCTTTATGCATCAACACGTATGCTTTATGCACTTGCTCGAGAAGGCAAAGCGCCGAAAATCTTTGCTAAATTATCCTCATCAGGTGTACCACGAGCAGCATTGTTAGCAACAACATTTGTCGCGATGCTCTGTTTTTTAACTTCAATGTATAAAGATCAGGCCGTTTATTTGTGGTTACTTAATATGTCAGGTATGACAGGATTTATTGCTTGGCTTGGCATTGCAATTAGCCATTATCGCTTTAGAAAGGGTTACACCATTCAAGGTAACGATGTCAGTAAATTACCTTATCGTTCAAGTTGTTTCCCATTTGGTCCTATTTTTGCATTTGTATTATGCTTAATTATTACGTTAGGACAAAATTATGAAGCGTTTTTACAAGATACTATAGATTGGAATGGTGTGATTGCAACTTACATTGGTATCCCATTATTCTTTGCAATTTATTTTACCTACAAAATAGTTAAAAAGACTAAATGGGTAAAATACGATGAGATGGATTTTTCTAAAGCTGATTAACATCCCAGATTTTTCAAAACTTCCTAATTTCCGTCGACATTTGTCGACGGCCTTTTTATTAAGAAAGAGATAAATAATCTGTTGTGTTATTTATTTTGATAACGATATTAGCGACTACGGAATATGATACGTGCTTTGGATAGATCATAAGGCGTCATTTCAACAGTCACTTTATCACCTGTTAAAATACGAATATAATTTTTTCGCATCTTACCAGAAATATGTGCAGTAACAACATGACCATTTTCAAGTTCAACACGAAACATCGTGTTTGGGAGTGTATCAAGTATTGTACCTTGCATTTCAATGTTATCTTCTTTTGCCATTGGGGCCTCTTAAATAATAAATACAAATTAAATATACTTAAAGTGCTAGTCTTATTTCACACTGTTAACGTGTGCATGAAAAAGCTCTAAACTTTTTCGTAACCATATAGGTTGTTTATAATAGGATTTAGCAAATTAACGTATAAACATAAAAAAACTGAATTTAGAATATATAAACTTAGCGGCAAAATAATGCCGAAAAAACTGTCAGATGTAAAGTCCTTTCTACTTTTTCTTTGCGTTATAAAGTGCATTTTGATGAATATAATGCCAAACTTTGGCTGGTAACAAATTTTCATAGTTTTGTTTATTGTTGATATTTTGTCTAATTTCTGTCGCCGAAATATTTTCAAGTGGCGTATGAGCAAAAAAAATGTATCCACATGGATTATCGTGTAAATCTTTAATATTTTTTGTTTGATGTGTGGTTATCCAATTTTGTAACTCGATATTATCGGTTTTTTCTGCATAACCAGGTCTACGACAGATTAACAAATGGCAGTAATCAAGCAGTGTTTGCCATTTATGCCAAGTAGGCAAGCTTAATAATGAATCTTGCCCCATAATAAAGGCTAGTCCTTTTTGATAACCATTTTCCTGACGCCACTTTTCCAACGTTTCGATTGTATAGGAAGGTCTCATCAATTTTTCAGATGATATTTCTCGAGTATCAATCGAAAATAGAGGTAAATCTTCTACTGCCAAATTTAACATTGCCAAACGTTGTTCTGTTGTTGCTTCTGGCTGTGGTTTATGTGGAGGGATTTGGTTAGGCAACAAGCTAATTTGTGTTAAGCCAATTTCTTTGGCTAAGGCGATAGCAGGATGTATATGTCCATAATGTACGGGATCAAATGTACCGCCAAACAACGCTGTTAACATCTATTTAACCCCATAAATTGCATGGTCAAAGCAGATAAAGCATCCCAAATTTGTAATTGATTATCATGTTTAAAACTTATTTCAATCTCGGTTAGTCGTTTAAGTATATTAAATAGATCTTTAATATCAAAGCGATTCAAATAAGAGGTATACATGGGTCTTTTATTTTGCCAAATTTTATATTCGTCAAAAATTTGTTTAAAAGATTTGTTTGATAATCCTTTTTTCAAATTGATGAGTAAGATAAGTTCTCGTTGTATAACACGCAATAGAATTAGTGGCTCAAACTCATTCATCTTTAGTTGTTGCATTATGTGTGTTGCGCGCTTAGTTTTGTGCGAAACCATTGCATCAATCCAATGATAAGGCGTAAATATAGCTGAATCATTAATATTACTTTCGACTTGATCATATGTGATAGTCTGATTTGGAAAAAGTAATTTTAATTGTTCAACAATTTGGGTTAAAGCAAGTAAATTACCCTCATAATAATAACAAAGCAATTCAATTGCCTGTGGTTCAATTTGCATCTGTTTTTGTTGCAAATGATTAGAAAGCCATTTAGGTAATTGCACTTCATCGGGAGTATTACAACTCACCACAACTAATTTATCAGATAATGTTTTATACCATTGTGCATTTTCATTCGTTTTAGTGATTTTATTTAAACTGATGATTAAGACAATCTCAGCCGTTAACATTTCACTTAACGTATTGAGTTTTGTGGTTATATTGGCATTTATCGAGTTTTCACCAAAATCCAAAAAAATGAGTGTATTATCAGAGAATAAATTCATTTCTTGGCAACTATCGAAGATAGTTGACCAATCGGTTTGATTATCTATATTAAACGTGAGCTGCTCATTAAAACCTAACTGTTTAAATGAAGTTTTTAATTGAGTTTGCGCATAATGTTGTAAATAAGGATCATTCCCTATTATCAAGTAATAAGGTGATCCTAATTTAGTGGTGATTTGATCGGCACTGATTTTAATCATAAAAATTTTTAATTTACGGCATCAACAGATTTTAATTTCCGAATAATTTGTTTTGCTGCTTCCATATACATTTCATTTTCAATTAAATCTTGTTCAGTCGTTTTGGCAAGCGCAGCGGATGGATTATCGAAAAATGTCCGGAAAACACGGACATTAATAGGATAGATTTTTTCATTTTCGATAATGATTTGTGTCTCAACAGTTAAAACTAATTGGTACTCAGCTGCTTTACCATCTTTATAAATTGATATTGTGCTACGATCTATTGAATCTCTCACAACCTTTAATACAGGATGATTTTGTGAAACTTCATTATTGGTTAACGTAACATGATTGTCGCGTAATAATTCTTTAATATCTCGTGAAAGCTGTCCATAAGGATCATGACTCATATAAGACATCGTTTTAAAACGCGTAGGCACTTCTGTTTCATGTTGTAAATGAAATCCACATCCAGTTAAAGATATTGTCAATAACATGAGAGAAGCTAAATATTTTTTCATATCTACTACCGCCTATATTTAGTTATAAACAATATTAACCAACAACAAGATTTAATAATTTACCGGGTACATAAATCACTTTGCGAATTGCAACATCGACTAAATATTTTTGAATATTTGGTTCTTGTTTAGCTTGAGCTATGACCGATTCTTGATCAGCATTTGCTGGCACGGTAAATTTGCCACGTACTTTACCATTGATTTGTACCACAATAAGTTTTTCATCTTCAACCATTGCTGATTCATCAGCAACTGGCCATAGGCTATCATCAATCGATTCACTATGACCTAATGCTTGCCACATCACAAAACAAGCATGAGGCATCATAGGATAAAGTAAACGAACAATGGCATTTAATGCTTCGTCCATTAATGCTCGGTCTTGTTCAGATTCTTGCGGTGCTTTTTGTAAGCGATTCATTAATTCCATTACAGCCGCTATTGCTGTATTAAATGTTTGACGACGACCAATATCATCAGTTACTTTTGCAATCGTTTTATGTAATTCACGACGTAATGATTTTTGATCGTTGTCTAAAGCAGAAACATCAAGCTCCGCTGTTTGACCTTTTTGCGCATGCTCATACACTAAACGCCATACACGTTTAATAAAGCGATTGGCTCCTTCAACACCAGATTCTTGCCATTCCAGTGTCATATCCGCCGGGGAGGCAAACATCATAAATAAGCGAACTGTATCTGCACCGTATTTTTCGACCATCTCTTGTGGGTCAATGCCGTTATTTTTGGATTTTGACATCTTTGTCATACCAGCATGCACCAGTTCATTGCCTTTACTATCCACCGCTTTAGCAATGCGACCTTTTTCATCACGCTCAATGGTCACCTCAGTTGGTGAAACCCAAATACGTTCGTTAGTTGGGCTGGTGTAATAAAATGCATCAGCTAATACCATGCCTTGGCAAAGCAAGCGTTTGGCTGGTTCATCAGAGGTAACTAAACCAAAATCACGCATTAATTTATGGAAGAATCTGAAATAGAGAAGATGCATAATTGCATGCTCAATACCGCCCACATATTGGTCAACTGGCAACCAATAGTTAGCCGCATTTTCATCTAACATGCCTTTGTCATAATGAGGGCAAGTATAACGTGCGTAATACCAAGATGATTCCATAAACGTATCGAAAGTGTCGGTTTCGCGTAACGCAGGTTGGCCATTAACCGTAGTTTTAGCCCAGTTAGGATCTGCTTTGATTGGGCTTGTAATACCATTCATTTCGACATCTTCAGGTAAAATCACTGGTAATTGATCTTCCGGTGTTGGAATTGTGGTGCCATCTTCAAGCGTAACCATTGGAATTGGTGCACCCCAATAACGCTGGCGTGAAACGCCCCAATCACGTAAGCGATAATTGACTTTACGAGTACCAATACCAAGCGCAGTTAACTTATCAGCAATTGCATTGAATGCTTGTTCAAAATCAAGTCCATCAAATTCGCCCGAATTAAATAATTTGCCATGTTCAGTATAAGCTTGCTCGGAAAGATCAGGTTCATTGCCGTCTTGGTTTAAAATAACTGGTTTAATAGGTAAGTTATATTTAGAGGCAAATTCATAATCACGCTCATCGTGGCCTGGTACTGCCATAACGGCACCCGTACCATATTCAATTAGCACAAAATTAGCGATCCAAACAGGCACTTTATCGCCAGTTAATGGATGAATGGCATAATAGCCTGTCGGCATGCCTTTCTTTTCCATCGTTGCCATATCGGCTTCAGCTGTTTTAGTGTTTTTGCATTCGGCAATAAATTCAGCAATTTTAGGATCGTTTTGTGCGGCTAATTGCGCAAGAGGGTGTTCGGCTGCAACCGATACAAAGCTTACGCCCATTAAAGTATCAGGACGAGTTGTATAAACACGTAATTTATCAGCATAGTTTTCAACAGCAAAATCAAATTCAACCCCTTCTGAACGTCCAATCCAGTTACGTTGCATGGTTTTAACTTGTTCAGGCCAGCTTTCTAATGTATCTAAATCATTGAGTAACTCTTCTGCGTATGCCGTAATTTTAATAAACCATTGTGGGATCTCTTTACGTTCCACTGGGGTACTACAACGCCAGCAGCAACCTTCGACAACTTGTTCGTTAGCAAGTACGGTCTGATCATTTGGACACCAGTTAACGGCAGAAGTTTTTTTATAGACTAAACCTTTTTCATAAAGCTTAGTAAAAAACCATTGTTCCCATTTGTAATATTCAGGACGGCAAGTAGTCACTTCGCGATCCCAATCATAACCAAAACCTAACAATTGTAATTGCTTTTTCATATAAGCAATATTTTCATAGGTCCATTTTGCTGGAGCAGTATTGTTTTTAACCGCAGCACCTTCAGCCGGTAAACCAAATGCATCCCAGCCAATAGGTTGCAATACATTTTTGCCATTTAAACGTTGATAACGCGAAATGGTATCGCCGATTGTGTAGTTACGAACATGACCTAGATGTAAACGCCCAGATGGGTAAGGTAGCATCGATAAACAGTAATATTTTTCTTTTGATGGATCTTCTGTGACGTGGAAAGTTTTATTTTCTAGCCAATGTTTTTGTACTGTGGCTTCAATTTCATCGGGGCGATATTGTTCTTGCATGACGAATTAATGTCCTATCTATTATTGCTAATAAAAATATTTTGCTAATTGTATTGGTTATTGTAGTGTTTTACAAACGTTATATGCATGGTTAGCCTGAATTGTTAAGCAAAAAGAAAGGGAGGAGGTGATTAAACGTATTAACTTATCAAAATAAATAACCCAAACATAATCGTTTATTCAGGCTATGGTGAAAATAAGCGGAGTGAACTCCGCTCGTTAAATTTTAACCACCATTAAATATACTGGTAAATCGCGATAAGTATGATTTTTCTTCTTTTTTAGGTATATTTTCAAGGTTGGCTTGAATTAACTCATCAATTTTTTTTGTTTCGTTATCTAAACCTAATTCATTATAGGCATTACGCATCAACAAAAGTGCAGTTTTTGTTGAGTCTGTGTCAGGAAATAACGATATCATTCGGCTTACCCGATTAATTACTGCAACATAAGCTCCACGTTTGGTATAATATTCTGCAATTTTTAATTGGTATCGAGCTAATCTGTTTTTTAAATAGATCAAACGTTTCTGTGCATCAGCCGCATAAGGACTGTCTGGAAAGCTTGAAACCAGATAGGTAAAGTCTTTGAAAGCGGCGATAGCAAAATCGGGATCTCTATCGGAACGATCGACGTTAAACCAACCTTGGATAGTATTATCATCTTGTGCCATATTAGTAATACCACGCATATAGATAATCCAATCTATATTAGGATGCGTTGGATTCAATTTTAAAAAACGGTCGATTGATGCAATAGTCAATGGAAAATCGCCTGATTTGTAATAAGCGTAAATTAAATCAAGCTGTACTTGTTGTGAATAAGGACCAAATGGATAATTCTTATCGATTGTCTCTAATATGGTAATACTGGATTTTATGTTGCCACTTTCGAGTTCACTTCGAGCTTTGTTATGAAGATCTAATTCTGATACATTTTCAACATCTGGTTTGGAAGAAGTACAGCCAATTAGCATGCCAGCTAAAGTGATTGCTAATAAAGTGTGTAAACGTAGTTTCATTCGTTTTTCAGTCCAAATTTAATTAAACATTAAAGGCAATGATTGGTATATAATACTCTAAAACCTAACAGCTTAAAATAGATAAATTACACATGCACGAGTTAAAATTATCGACCGAAATTGAACAAACCCAGCTAGGAATGCGCTTAGATCAAGCATTATCAGAACTTTTCCCTGATTACTCAAGATCTAGAATTAAAGATTGGATCGTTAATAATAAAGTTACTGTTAACAATATTATTGTCAATAAACCGAAAGAACGTGTTCTTGGCGGTGAAAAAATAAGTATATGCGCTGAAATTGAGGAAGAAACTTATCATCAGCCAGAAGATATTAAACTTAATATAATTTATGAAGATGATGATATTTTAGTGATTAATAAACCGCGCGATTTAGTTGTACATCCGGGCGCGGGTAATCCTAATGGCACGGTATTAAATGCCTTATTGCACTATTATCCAGAAATATCGCGTGTACCACGTGCGGGTATTGTGCATCGATTAGACAAAGATACTACAGGTTTAATGGTTGTGGCTAAAACAATCGTCGCCCAAACCCATTTAGTTGAATCATTACAATTGCGTGAAATCACCCGTGAATACGAAGCTGTCGCAATGGGAATTATTACCGCGGGGGGCACTATTGATCAACCTATTACACGTCATCCGACTAAACGAACGCATATGGCGGTATTCCCGACAGGTAAACCTGCAGTTACCCATTATCGCGTAATGGAAAAATATCGGTTACATACTCGATTACGCTTACGTTTAGAAACAGGACGAACTCACCAAATCCGTGTGCATATGTCGCATATAGCGCATCCATTGGTTGGTGATCCATTATATGGAGGACGTCCAAGACCACCAAAAGGTGCCAGTGACTCATTTATTCAAACCTTACGAGATTTTGACAGGCAAGCACTGCATGCTACTATGTTACGTCTATTCCATCCTGTTACGGGTGAACAGATGGAGTGGCATGCGCCGATTCCTGATGATATGCAAAAATTAATTCAAGCATTACAGGAAGATACCGAACTTCATAAAGATGAACTGGATTGGTAACAAATATGATTAAATCGATTTACCCTTATTGGACTGCACCTAAAAATATTCATGCGTTTACTACCACCAGAACGGGAGGGGTTAGTTCAACGCCATTTGCCAGTTTAAATTTGGGTAATCGAACTGATGATAATTTAGATCATGTTGCCGAAAACCGTAAGCGTATTATTAACGCACAGCAGATACCCAGTGAACCTTATTGGCTCAATCAAACGCATAGCACTATCGCGCTCGATATTTCACAAATTGCTTTACAAGCACCAACAGGAAAGATAAATACTCACCAATCATTTGAAGCCGATGCTTCTTATACTAATCAACCCAAGCAAGTTAGTGTTGTGCTAACAGCAGACTGTCTGCCTGTGTTATTTTGTTCAATAAAAGGCGATGAAGTCGCCGCCGCCCATGCGGGTTGGCGAGGGTTATGTCATGGTATTTTAGAAGAAACAGTTAAAAAATTTGTCTGTCCAACCAGTGAAATCTTAGCTTGGATGGGACCCGCCATCAGTGCAAAAAAATTTGAGGTAGGCGTTGAAGTTAAACATCAATTTGAAAAAGTCGATTCTAACGCTAAATTGGCCTTTACTTTAATTAACCCATCCGAGCAAAAATATCTGGCTGACTTATATTTAATTGCCAAACAACGTTTGCAAGCTATGGGGGTTGTTCATGTGTTTGGTGGGGACTACTGTACTTATACCGAACAAGATAAATTCTTCTCATATCGTCGTGAAAATAAGACTGGTCGAATGGCATCAATGATTTGGTTTGATTAAACCGCAACGTATTAAGTTGGAATAAAAATAGCTGTATATTGTTTATTCTTTTATCATTTAATTTTGAATTAAATAAATATAAATACTTACCTATTTAATACTGTGTATTCTGTTTTTGTTAGGTCTTGAGTGTTTAATTATGTGAATTTTGATTTATTTTCGAGTATAGATAGTTTATCGAAGCTCCATAACGTTTCTTCATCAAATTTAACACAATTGGAACGATTTGATTTATAAAGACAAAGTTTATGTAATAACATAATTCTTGTTTCTAATATGAATTGTGGCTAAAAATAAAATGAAACGGTATAGACTCCTGAATATTTTTTACAGATTGTTTGTTTTAGCTTATTAAGGCTTTTGTAATAAAAGCCTTAATTATGAGAAATATCTATATAATAAAAAACGAATTAAAACAAAATTAAGCAAAAACTCAATCTAATTTCGGATGTTGATCAACTAAATCTTGACGTTGTTCTTGTAGATTTTCTATCTGTTCGTCGATATCTTCCACTTTTTGCTCGATGGAATCAAAGTGATCCGATAAGATCTCTTTTGCTTCTGAACGATCTGATGCAGCAGGTGTTGCACCTCTTAGTGGCTGATTGGCGGTTTCTCTCATTTTTATACCGGTGAATAATCCTACTAATGCAACAATCATCAAGTAGTAAGCTGGCATGTATAGGTTATTAGTTTCTTCTACTAACCAAGCGGCAACGGTTGGTGTTGCACCAGCAATTAACACTGAAATATTAAACGAGATAGCCAATGCACTGTAACGGATGTGGGTTGGAAAAATAGCCGGTAATATTGATGCCATTACTCCTGTAAAACAGTTTAGCAAAACTGCTAATATCAATAATCCTAAAAAAATAAGACCAATAACATCACTATTAATCATTACAAAGGCAGGATAGGAAAGAATAAATAATCCTAAACTTCCTCCTATTATAAAGGGTCTACGTCCTATTTTATCACTAATCAACCCTATCATAGGTTGCACAAATAACATGCCAATCATGATAGCAATAATAATTAATACACCATGATCAGTATGATAATTTAAATTGTGTGATAAGTAACTCGGCATATAGGTCAGTAGCATGTAATAGGTAACATTAGTGACAATGACCAATCCAACACAAACAAATAAACTTTTCCAATACTTGGTTATAATTTCTATGAAAGTCATTTTAGGTGGATTTGCGATATTGGCTTGTTCATTTTTATCCATTGAATCAGTATGTTGTACAAATGCAGGGGTCTCTTCTAATGCATGACGTAAATAAAGACCAACAAGTCCTAATGGTAAAGCAAATAAGAATGGAATTCGCCATCCCCACTGTTGGAATTTAGCATCACCAAGGATAGTTGATAATAGCACGACTAAGCCCGCACCTACTAGAAAACCCGCAATAGAGCCAAAGTCTAACCAACTTCCCATAAAACCACGTTTACGGTCTGGCGAGTATTCGGCCACAAAAATTGCTGCGCCAGAATATTCACCACCAATTGAAAAGCCTTGCGCTAATTTAGCCAACAATAATAGTACTGGGGCAGTAATGCCAATTGATGCATAGGAAGGAATCAGACCAATACAAAATGTACTTAATGACATGATAATGATGGTGACAGAAAGTACTTTTTGGCGACCAAATTTATCACCTAATATACCAAACACTAATCCACCTAATGGTCGAACTAAAAAAGGCACCGAGAAAGTTGCCAATGCAGCAACTACTTGTACATTGGGTGAAGCATTAGGGAAGAATACTTGCCCTAATACATAAGCTAAAAAGCCATATACGCCAAAATCAAACCATTCCATAGCGTTACCAAGTGCTGCTGCAATAATGGCTTTTTTTAATTTGCTATCATCAATAATTGTTATGTCATTTATATTTAATGGGTGATTTTTCGGTTTTATCGTTTTCTTCATAGAATACCGCCTGTTTTCATGTCATAAATGAAAAGAAATAATGCAACAAGGTAAATCGGTTACTTAGTAATGCAAGATGAATACAATTCAAATGACACATTAACCATGTGTTATTCAGTTAATTTTTCCGATGAAAATTTAAGTAAAGATAAAAGAGGATAATAAAAAGCAAAAAATGATGTTTTGTTGATGCATTCTAATCTAACTGAATATCGACAAAATCATTCTTTTCATGAAAATTAGGTATTAATTATAGCAAAATCCCCCAATTATGTAAAATAAGGCAAATAAACAGTCTAGTTTTATCAAATAATCAGTCAGTGAGTCAGTCAGTATTATTCATAAGTGTTAGGGTCATAATTTGTAACAGTTTGATTGATATCTGATCTAAAAAAAGGTATTTTATACAGTTTTTATAATAATTATCATTTTTAGTTTATATTAATAATAAATAGTTAAATAAAGCACAGTAGTATTTGCAGTGCACATGAAATATATCGAGGATAGCATGGATAAAGGATTAACCAATTTGGTGAATCAATTGGGTAATGGTTTAAATAGGGGTTTAAAGCAAGGTTTAGTTAATGGAGCAGGTCACAATCGCTATACGTTAAATATTGATGGTTTGTCTGCTGAGGTTTCAGTTTTACAAGTTGAGGGTAATGAGCAGCTTAACCAGCCTTGGCACTATACGATTACTTTCACCAGCTCGGATAAACAACTTTCTGTTGAGTCATTTCTTAATCAAAATGCCCGTTTGAGTTTTAATCCTGCTAATTCTAGCAGTTTAAGCGACTTTGCAACTCAAGGACTTAATGCACTTAATTCCTTAACTTCGGCTAATCCATTAGATGCATTAAAACAGTCTGAGCCATTAAAACAGTTAGATAAACTTAAACAATCTAATCCACTCGATTCACTTAATTCTTTAACCCAGTTTAATCCGCTTAATCCGTTAAACTCACTATTATCTCAAGGCAGCTCACGCACTCTTTATGGTGTGATAACCCAGTTCAGTCAATTATCAGTCAGTAACGATGAAGCCCGTTATCAAGTTGTCTTATCCTCGCAATTAGCCAAACTGGCATTAAGTCATAACTGTGCTATTTTTCAGAATCAAAGCGTTATCAGTGTGGTTGAAGAGGTCTTGCGTGGTCACGGTTATACCGGGATTGATTATCGTTTAGCGCTTAAAGAGCAATACCCGGAGCGTGAGTTTATCACCCAGTGGCAAGAGAGTGACCTTGAGTTTATTCAAAGACTGCTTGCTGATGTGGGGGTCTATTTCCGGTTTGAAACGCATGGTGAACATAATTGTGATGTGATGGTCATCAGTGATTATGAGCAAGGTTATCAGCAGGTGGCTGATATTGTGTACAAACAACCGAGTGGCACACTGGATAACGGCGTTGAAAGTGTCTGGGATATGACCTTGCACAGTCAAATGGT